>CAYRXJ010000015.1:10851-15205 GCA_964428235.1 uncultured Candidatus Bathyarchaeia archaeon
CCTCACTGTGAAGATCTTTGTCTTCCCTCAGCCCGGCTCTCTCGAGGCAGGCGTTTAGCACCCGCTCCTATCATCTTAAGGAAGAAGAATCGTTCTTAATTCTTCCAAAGGCTAGTTCGTGTCGCGGGTTTTTTCTGATTTCCAAACAAATTTTCTCAGGTTAGCATTTTTCGTCTGGGTTTGAATCGGGCCGGGGTTTGCGATAACCGATTGTTATCAACCGATCTGAAGGTTTCGGATCCCCGAAATCAAGTGTATGTTAAAGGTGGGATAATGGCGAGACTAGAAGGGCTAAGCGAGATTAGTAGACGCGCCCAAGATTAGGGGTCTTCTCCTAGTCAGGCGCGAATTTCGCTGCGTTTGTTACTCAAAAGATGTGGATAATGAGGGGTTGTTTACTTGAGTGGGACGTACATGCTTGACCTTGAAGCACCGATGCCGGGTGTTCCGTGCACGACTTTCTGGTTGGTTATCGCGAACTCACCTAAGAAGTGGCCCATCATTTCGGGCTTAATCTCGATGGCCACAAACTCCTTGCCTGAGTGCAGGTGCAACGTCAGACCGAGCATTTCAGGGATGATAATCATGTCCCGAGCATGTGTCTTAACCGGTTCGGCCTTTCTTCCGCCATCTCCATTCACGCGCCTAGACTGCCGAACGTGTTCCAAGAGTGTCCGCTGGTCGTTTGTTAGGCCCTTTAGGAGGGATCGGCGTTGTCGAGATGGAAGGAGTTTGATGAACTCATCCATTGACATTTGCTTGACTTCCTCAAGACTGTGGCCGCGATAGGTGAACTGTCTAGGCATCCATTGTCCTCCCTGACGCGCTTGGGTTGTTGCTATTAACGTTGGCCCGGTCCAAGTTATCGCGCGCTTCGTCTCTTAGCTCTACCCGTTTGTCTCGCTGCAATGTTTCCGACTTTGCGACCAGGCGAAGTCCATCTGCCAACTGTAGTGGGTTTGCCGGCGTGCTTGTGTCTGCCGCCGCCGTGCGGGTGAGATGCGGCGATCATAGCTTGTCCTTTTACTACGGGCCATTTTCTTCCTCTCGCTCTTTGCAAGAAGTGCTTTGGACCGGCCTTCATGAAGGGTTTCTCGGTTCGCCCAGAGCCTGCAACGACTCCTATCATTGCTCTGCACTTGTCGTGAACGTGAATCGACTTTCCGGAGGGCATTCGCAATTCCGTTCCGATTGGGGTGTGTGAAACAACTGTTGCGAATGATCCCGATGATCGAGCCATTGTTCCCCCGTCACCGTGACGAAGTTCGATATTGCAAATCATTGTTCCTTCAGGGATTTTTCCAAGAGCTTTGATGTTGCCCGTCTCGGCAGGGACTTCCGATCCGAACTGGAGTCGTTGTCCAACCGCGATCCCCTCAGGGGCAGGCACGTAGATCTCCCCGGCATCCTCTATCTTGACGAGCGCAAGCGGTGCGCCCCTGGCCATTTCGTGAACAAGGTCCTTCACATATCCAAACGAATGCCCATCAACACTGTTGTAGCCAACAGAATGGATCCGGCGGTGTGTGGGCGCTCTAAAGATGAAGTAGCCGCGTCCACGTCTTTGAACGAGAATGTTCTTGCCCATCTATTCCACCTACAGTATCCCGAGCTTCACTGCCAGATCTGAGGCTTTGGATTCTGGGCTGAGCCTAACATACGCCTTCTTCTTTCCTTCCGACGTTACTAGAGTATGGACTTGGTCGACCTTGACCTCATAGAGTTCTTCAACAGCATTCCAAACGTCACGTTTTGTGGCGTTATTGTGAACAATGAATACGATCTTGTTCTCTGTCTCGATCAGTTTCACCGTGTCCTCTGACATCATGGGATAGGTTATCACAACATCTGTCGTTACTTTGGGCATTTACTTGAGCCAGCTCCTATCGGATAGGGTCTTTATCGCGGATTCTGTCCATATCGCCAATCGTCCTGGAAGAGTTCCAGGTGCAAGGGCTTCGACGCTAAGATCCTTTACTCGAACAACATCGACGCCTTCGAAATTCTCGAAGGCTCGTTGAGCTCCTTGGTACTCGCTCACTATTACGAGCGGTCCAACCGAGTGTTTTCGATTCCTTCCTCTAACGGTCTTGCTCTTCTTGACCCTAGAGATGTCGTCCCAAACACCGATTGCTGTGAGGAACGTCTTAGCGGCAGATGACTTGGCGAACTTTTCGACTTCATCAGTGACGACCAATGGGAGTTGGATATCTTCGTCAAATTAGTGTCCTCGATGCCGAACTAGCTCGATTGAGCCGGTGGCAGCGATTGCTGAATCCAGTGCAACCCGTCGTTCTCTTCGGTTCATCATTTTCGCAGTTCTCTTCCATGGGACTGGAGGAAACGCTGAACGACCCCCCATTGTTCCTGGTGCAAAGGCAGCTGTGCCTGACAATGGCCCATGGCCTCCGACTCTAGGAACTCTGGAAATTCCGCGGCCAACGCCGAACGACTCCGCTGTGGTTCGTTTTCCCGCCATCGGATTTCGACCTTGAGGTTGGAACCTATGTGAATGCTGCGCTACAACCGCCTTCGTGATAATGTCCCTACGAAGCCCTGAAGAGAAAACGGTTGGCAACGTCATTTCGCCAGCGTCCTTCCCATCGCTGTCGACAATCTTGATCGTGCGTTGGCTCATTCTGCTAAGCTCCCTGCTTCGAGGCTAGACTGATCATTTCCATCTTCGGCGCCTCTCCGGAAATCTTTCCTCTTGCGGGTGTTCTGAGGGCGATCAGCCTGTTTGCGGGCCCAGGAATGGTTCCTCTAAGCAGGGTGAAGTCGGTCTTTATTGGACCATAGTGTAAGAAACCGCCCTTTGGTGTAACCTCGGCCCCGTTGTCCCCTATCTTCAGAATCTGTTTGTTGTATTCGGTTCGTTGCGCGAATCCCATCTGTCCAGCTCTTGGGACTGAGTACATTACGTAGTGTGGATGCCAGGGCCCGATCGAGCCGACTCCTCTTACCGTTTTTCGTGATTTGTGCTTGAGCTTCTTTATTCCCCATCGCTTAACTGGGCCTTGAATCCCTTTTCCCTTTGTAATCCCGATAACGTCAACATCCATTCCTTCCTTGAAGACCTCGGCGACTTTCACTTCCTTCCCAAGAATTTTCTTGGCAAATTCGAATTGATCATTAACAGATCCGCCGTCTATTTTGAGCTCCATGAGATCAGGTTTCTTCTTGCCGATCTTTGCCAGACGCGGTTGGCTTGCCGCTATAGCACGAACTTCGACGATTCGTTGTTTTGAGGATTCCAGTTTCTCCCAGCCTTTGGCGTCATCAAACTTCTCCGGGACTTTGATTCTTCTTTCAAGGTCCTTTGACGGTTCCGGTGCCCATACTTCTCCGGAAGTCTTGAGTGCACCGTTCCACTTTTCGTAGAATCTCAGTGCCACTACCATCAACGGTGGCGTTTCGACTACGGTAACTGGAAGAGTAACTTCCTTTCCGTAGGTGAGCGATCCCTGATGATTGTCGACAATGGTAACGTGGCTCGTTCCCGCTTTGAACCCTGCAAAACCTAAGAGCTTCGTGGCTCCGTCGTATTCTGGCCAGAAACGGATTCTAGGCGTCCAATGAGAAGCTCTTCCCCGAGGCAGAAAGGAGAGCGATCCACGTTTCGGCGCGCTATACTTCCTGTGACCCATCTACTCAAGCTCCAACATGTTTAGGGCGGAAAGAGTCGCCCATACGGCCTCTTCTGTTCTGACTGTCTCAACTCCTTGTTCAGGAACAGTGTTGAGATTAAAGTCCATTAGTTTAGAGACGTTAGTTCCGGTATGCGCAAGGATTTCGGGAATCCCTTCACTAGGGGATCCAAAAGCGACGAGAATTCGCTTCGAGGGTTTCCAACGTGCAGTCAGATCCGGCATGATCTCTCGTATACTCGAGCCCTTCCGGGACGTAGAGATGGTCATGTCGAACGCTTTGCTCCGAACTAGCTCTTCTAGCGAAACGTGCCCACGAGCAACCTTGAAGCCCCAATATATTGTTAACCCGCGAGGCTCGATAATTTCTCCTTCTAGCGGAGGCTCGTCCCTCGTCAATCGGAGCGTGACCCGTTCGAAGTGGCGTACTCGTATCGGCACTCGGACTAGGTCCTTGAAGCCCGCCTGAACCATCGGGTAGGGGTCGGTTTGAACAATTACTCCTTCTCTTATCGCTCCGACTCTCGGGTTCTGTCTGTCCGGGTGATTCGGTGTTCGGAGTGGCGGGATAGTTCCAGCGTACTGGCGATCAGGGTCCCTCCTGAATAGAATTTTACGCAGAAACGGGGGAGTTTCGGTTGTGGTGAGAAATTTTTTCAAGAGGCGGGTTCTCCCTCCAATTTCTCCGTTCGGCCTTGCCCTATATG
>CAYRXJ010000016.1:0-8747 GCA_964428235.1 uncultured Candidatus Bathyarchaeia archaeon
TCGATCTGGGGTCGCGCGTCGAGACAGAAAGATAAGAAAATCCAGCGAGTGGCGTTCGAGTGCCGGGAAGGAACCCACCAGGGCGACGGCCGCGAAGTCGGAAAATTCTCCGCACGTTTGAAGGGCCTTGGAATACCGACCGGGATTTAGGTTGCGCCCACGGCGGTTGCTGGAAATGCCGAGTTCATGGCGCGCAAGCTCGCGGTCGAGCTCTGGGATCTCGCTAATCTGAAAGAAAGAGTCCAGAACATCAAGGCACCCGAACGACACAAAGTCCCTGGAACATTACCAGTTGCAAGAGCCACAGCATCAAGGCTCCTCGCCCATGGTCTCCTGAACGGTACCTTTCTCAAACTGGCAACCATGCCGAGATTGGAATTTCGCCCGTACTTCTTCTCGAATTTCCAGGTCGACAATGGAAAAAGAAGGTTGGCTACTGGAGTACTCGTTTTTGACGGGGTCGACGGTCGAATCTGTGACGCCGCCGTGTTTGACGGGCAGGTTCATGATCTCCCATCTACAGGGTTCTTCGTTGATTGCCTTGAGATAGAACCATCAACAGGGTCAATGCCGAAGCTTCCACCCGAACTTGAGATGAAAGACCAGGTAACGGTCGCTGCCGCGGGAGTCACTGAGGACATGGTAAGATCAAAGACCCGTGAAGTCATTGGCGGTGACGGTCTGAATGTGACAAGCGTTCAGCTACTGCATATCCCAATTGTCACAGTGGAATTGCTAGCCGCCGGCAAATCCTACAGAAAGATACTGCAGGCTGCAACAGGCAAGATGATCTGGGATGAGACCCTGAAATGCTCCTATTGCACGGGGGGGTCCCGTGCAGTATGCGAAGTGTGCGGTGGAACAGTGTGTGCTGATCACGAGAGGACTTGCAGCTCGTGCAGGAAGAACCTCTGCACTGAGTGCGTTATGACCAAGGGCCACGTGAACAAGACCCCGGTCTGTCCAACCTGCAAGAACACATAGAATCTACAAACCTCGCAAAAGTGCGTGCAGAGCGCTCGACCATTGTCTCGATTGCGAGTCGGGCCAGAAAGGATAAGAGGAAAATTTCGTGGAAAAGAGCCGGAAATCGGGGCAAAAGTAAAGTGTGCCAAGGTTTTCTTTTAGTCATGTGCTGGGAAAGGATCCAATCGTAAGAAGCCGTTTCATTTTTCTGGGAGTTATTGCTATTTCTGTCGCTGTTTCAGGCTCCGCGATCCTGGTCTATTCCTCTGTGAGCCATGGACGGATGCGACAGATTGACTTCCGCACTGTCACTTGGGGATACAAGGCCAATTACACAAAAGCCAACCTCGTAATAAATGACAATGCCGCTTGGGCAAGTGTTTGGAAACAAGCCGCTGGCAATGCGTCAATACCGCAAGTAAACTTCTCCAATTCCACGGTCATCGCAATGTTCGCAGGGGGCGAGCCTACCTCGGGATATGCGATCAACGCTGCTTCAGTAACCGGAGATGACAGTCATATCCTCGTACTGGTGACACTTACAACTGCAGGCAACTGCATAGTTGAACAAAATCTCACTGCTCCCTTCGACATCGTTGCGATCCCAAAAACTGGTTTGCGTGTGCAATTCAGTATTCAGACAATTGCGAGTTCCTGTTGAAGTGGGAATTTCACGAAATAGTGACGTCCGAAGTATGTCTGAAGTAGACCTGGAAGACGACAAGATGCTCAAGATGCTATAGACAAGGCTACTGCTGTCCCAAGAATCCGTCCTACAAGAAAAAAAGCGCTTTAGTCTTAGAGTGGGACGTGGTTGGCGGCAGTTTCAGCTCTTGCTAGGCGTTGGATGGTTTTTTCTTGTCTGCTGATGTGAGCCATCATGTCAAGTCTGAGCTTGTGCATTGCAGTCTTTGCAGCATCACGCGCAGCTTGTTCCATGATTGGTGTGAGCCTCTCTTCCATCCGTTTCAACAGGGCCTCTTCAAGCCGCAGGACCTCTTCTTCTCTCAATGTTTCCGTTTTCAAATTCACCTCCGCTTCGAAGTAACAGTGTTCGACGTGCCAGACTCAATTTCATCGAGTAAGGGTTCGATCTTGACGGACTGACGGGCGCAAAGCGCGCACTCCCAGACACGATCACAAGTAAAATTCTCAAAATTTGAGCATCGACGGCGGAAGTAGTCGTTGAGCTGGTTTTCCCTGTTAGCTTTCTTCGAGTTCGCCACAAACGCTCGCCTCTCACGAAACACCATGAATTCTTACGTTGACTGTCCACAGCAACTTCAACGGGACGACTAAAACAGACTGTAACCTAGCTTAGCTAACTGAGAGGTTCCAGAGGGAATAGGCCCTTGGCAAGAATATTCGCAACCCGCAACGCCTCGGGCATTCGCGAGATGAAAGATGCCCTCTTCAGAATCGTCACCGCGTCCCGAGAAGAGCAACCGAAATTCTCGAAGAAAATTGGAGGATCCGACAAACGAGTGCGAACTCTGTGCAAAGTTCCTAGAGACCGGATGAGATCCCACCTCAGTTTCCAGTCGGGAAAGTGTCTGGACAGGGCACGTTTCACAGCCCTGTTATCAGGTCGCGACCCTGTGACAATGATCACAGGTGCTTTACAGAGTCTCTGAATCCTCCTAGGATCAATCAGGTTGAAGCCGCCGAAACTTACCCCAGACAAGAGAACTGGAGTGCCCTTGGACCCCCTGAGGATCCGTTCCGCTTGCTGCGTAGCATCTAGCCCATCAACGATTATCCATTCCGCTTTGACCTTCTGAAACCGTGACCCTCTCAGCCAGACAGCCAAGAGAGGAGCGTAACGCGTCCGGTCATCGGTCTTCGGAGGAAAGGGACCGTCGTCGATTCCAATGGTCCTATAGGTTTGTTTGATGTTTGAGGACACTGCGAGGCGCAAAGGTCAGGAGTCCACGAACCATCTCGTCGCCTATGAAAGATGAGGTTACTGATCTCGGCTCAACTCCAAGCCGTATCTTCTTTGTCCGACCGTACCTGCCGAAGCTCACCACACGCGCGTTCAGCACTCCCATGATATCGAGCTCATTGAGCAACCCGCTAACCCGCCTTTGAGTAAGAGGCTCCACAGATCCCGCAGCGCATAACTCGCGATAGACCTCGTAGACATCTCCGGTGACAGAGCTCTCTTTCCTGGTATTTTCTAGCTGCATGACGGAGATGAGGAGTATCCGTGAGTGAAGCGGGAGAGAAGATAGAGCCTCTGAGACTCGGTCATGCTCGACCTTCTGTTGCGCCTCACGAACATGATTCTCCAGTACACGTGTTTCACGTGATCTCTCAGCGATCTCGGCCGCCACCCTCAACAAATCTAGTGCACGCCTCGCATCACCATGTTCACCTGCGGCGAGAGCCGCGGCTAGATGGAGGGCCCCGGGATCTAGGACGTCCGGACGGAACGCGAGCTCAGCCCTATCCTTCAGAATATCATAGAGTTCATCCGAACTGTACGGTTTGAAAACCACTTCCTCTTCCCCAAGCGAACTCAGGACCCGCGGATCCAAGAAGACTTTGAAGTGGAGATCGTTCGAGATTCCGATTATTCCTATCCAGCCTCCAACGGGCTTCTGGTTGATCCGTGTCAACTCGTAGAGAAGACTGTCATCCTCGCTTCTCTTCACAAGAGCATCAATCTCATCAAGAACCACAAGCAAAGCACTACCTCGTGTCTGGAGCGCATTTCTGAATCTGTCCAGGAGCTCGCCTGCAGCAAGCCCCGTGAACGGTACCTCCCGCCCAAGGGACCGACAGAGATCCGCGATTACTCTATAGTTCGTGCCAGCGAGCCGACAGTTGATGTAGCTCGTATCAAGGGGCCTACCATGCTCACGAGCCTTCCTCTGAAGACGGTCGAGAACGAACTTGGTGACAATCGTCTTGCCCGTTCCGGTCTTACCATACGCGAAAAGGTTGGAAACACGGTCCTTCGTAAGCGCGGGAGCAAGAACGGACCCTAAACGCCCTATCTGATCTCCCCTGTGAGGCAGGGTAGCAGGCATGTAATCGTGACGCAGAAGGTTCCTGTCACGAAAGATTTCTCCACCGGAAAGAACACGTTCGAAGATTAGATCTAGTCCTTGTTGTGACAAAGTGATGACCCTAGAATTTTCGCGGATCTTGTTCCAGTGGAATTAAGGGTTCTCAACGAATATTTCCGACGGAAACGTCTCCGTTTCTAAACACCGACAAAACACCGACTGACGGACTGATTTCCCAGGTGTAGGCGTTTTCATCCGAAAATTGTAGGCTAAATTCCCGTTTGATCGCGAGCGTACAGGAGTAACGAGTATTAGCGCGACATGGCTAGTTATCTAGTTGAGTGCGGAATAATGACTGCACTACTAGATCTTTCTGCAGTACTTGGCCTAATCATCGCGGCCATCTTAGTCCTCTATTTCTTGATCGCGGGAATCTTCAGAGTGGCTGACAATCAGGTTGGAGTCCTCACAAGAAAATTCACTGGCAGGAGAATGCCCCAGGGTCAGGTTATCGCCCGGCATGGACAGATAGGGATCCAATCCAAGACACTCGTTCCCGGCCTCTACTATCGGCTCCCGCTCATCTGGAGCGTGAAGAAGGTCCCCATTACCACAATCGCAGAGAACACTATCGGGCTTGTCGAGTCCATAGACGGTAAGCCTCTTCCAAAGAACCGCCTCCTCGGAGATGAGGTGCAATGCAACGCGTTCCAAGACGCTGAGACCTTCCTCGACAACGGCGGGTTCAAGGGGCCCCAGGTAGAAATTCTGCGTCCCGGACAGTACAGGATAAACACGCTCGCGTTCAACATCAAGATCGCTCCCGCCACCTTCGTCCGCGCGGACAAAGTGGGAATGATAACTGCAGAAGACGGACTGCCTTTGGCTTCAAAGCTGATTGTTGCCCCTCAGCCCATCACAACGGCTGATGGCGAGTTCCCTAAGGCAAGATCGCACAATTACTTCCAAGACGGGCAGGCCTTCCTAGACAGCAAAGGCTTCCGAGGCCCACAGCTCGACACGCTACAGCCTGGAGTCTATTACATCAACACGATGCTGTTCTCCGTAGAAGTAATCGACATTGCAGAGGTCCCCCCTGGCTTCGTTGCAGTGTTGAGGTCCAACGTGGGCGAAGAGCTCGCCAGACCACAAGGAACTCCCGTCCTCACCTCGACGTCACTGGGATTCTCGGAGAAAATTACTCATGACATTGAGACGGTCCTGACGAACGACAAGAACATGAGGGGTATTCTGAAGGACCCCGTTGCCCCTGGCAAGTACAATCTCAACACCCACGCGTACACGGCCTTCTTAGTCCCAACCAGCGCCGTAATGATTGATTGGGCGAGCCCTGATCGGCCCGCGAGCCCGATGATGTCAAGACCATCCACGCAGCCCATGAAGGATGCTCAGGTCTATCCGGTCACTGAGGAGAAAACCCTTCTCGGCCAGGCCTACTTCAGCTTCAACCAACTGAAAGTTACATCAAAGGATGGCTTCCAGCTCGAGGTTGATGTCAGGATGGTTATCAGAATCCTTCCTGAGAACGCTTCCTTTGTAATAGCAAGATTCGGCACGGTGTTCAACCTAATCCAGCAAATTGTCCATCCATTGATAGACGCCTCGTTCAGAAACAAGGCCGGAGAAAAAGGCGCCCTCGACTTCGTCCAAAGCAGGACCCAACTTCAACAAGAGGCACTAGCCAAAGCGAAACAAGAGTTCGAAGAATATCACGTTGAAGCACAGAACCTGCTGATATCGTACATACTCGTCCCCCAGGACCTCCTGAACACCCAGACGTTCAAGCAAATCGCCCTTCAACAGCAAGCGCAGTTCCAAGAGCAGGCAAGGGCTCAGGAGCAGAGGATAGCCGTTGCTGCAAAACAAGCCATGGCCGACAAACAACCCGATGTCATAGCAGCACAGCTACAAATCACGATCAACGAAAATCAGGCAAAAGCGGCAGTGGCGCAGGCTGTAGGACAGAGAGACGCCACCAAGACCGTGGCAGATGGCACCGCATATCAAACAAGGGTGACCGGTGAGGCACAGGCGAACGCCTACAGCGCCCAAGGATCAGCAATCGGAGCCGACCGGCTAACCGCGATCCAGCTTCTGAACCTGATCCAAACAGGCAAGGTCAGGATAACTCCAGACACACTAGTCGTGACCGGTGGGCAGGGAGATGGGACCGGAGGCACCCTCACCGCCTATCTAGTCACTCTGCTGCAGAGACATGCTGAGAACGAGAAACAATCGGACGGTGGAAGCTACAAACCCGTCGAACATGAAGAATTCAAGTCCAATCTACTCGATGCTCCACCTACACAGGTCCCCAACCCATCGGACAAAGATTCAGCGCCAAGACAGGATTCGGTAAGCCAACCTAGAAAAAAGATAGCCGACGCAATTCCAAGTTAGGACATATCTCGGACTTTCTACTGGACGCGTATCTCTACGCCGACAGTTCTCTTGATCAAATCAGCGAGAAGATCCACCTGTGGTTTGCCGCCCCGCTTAGTCGGAATGGACACGACCAGTGGAAGCTCGATCTCTTTCTTTCCGGTTGCAACTTTGTCTTTGATCCAGTCGAAGACTGTCTCTGTTACAATGACTAGAGAGACAGTTTGTCTGGCTTTGATGTCATCGAATGTCTTGACGGCGTCGTCCTCGGACTTTACAACCCAGCTGTTCTTGACCCCGCCGAGATTGAAGTAGATCGCTGTCTCCTTGTCAGCCATAACTCCAATCTTTCCCATCTCTCTCGACCCTTTACTTGAATATCCAGCCTGTTTCTCGCGACCAGAAGAGAAGATCAATATCCGCTAAAGGTATTCCGATCTCCCGAGAGAATCCTCTCAGCTTCTCTTCTATCTCGAGATAGCGTTTCTTCGTGATCGTGACCGGCACCTCTGGAATAACATCCAGCCTCTTGAGGTTTCGCAGAATATGACGATCAAGAATCGCAAACTCCTCCCCCAGACCAACATTCCGGAGAAAATGGCTAGCCTCCTTGTACCCCAGACCTTTCACGTTCTCGACCATCCACTCGCGAAGCTCGAAGAGGTTCGCAAAGCTCGAGAGATGAGACTTCAGATGGATACTCCCGTCTTTAGTGAATAATCCTCGAGCTTCAACAATGTACTTGGCCTTGCTATCCCCGAACCGGACATCATTCAGCTGAGGCTGTATCTCGTTTGCCTGCCCCTTCAGCAGCAGACTTTGCTCTTTTAGCCGGGACACGGCGGCCCAGCAAGTCTTAGCGGATGATTGTGGCGTCAGGAGACAGAAAGCGAGCTCTGCGAAGACATCATCATCATTCCAACTGAGAACCTCTTTGAATTCTCGAAGGCGAGTCTGAATCGCCTCGCGTTTTTCTGCGTATAGAGACTGTAATTCTTCGATGTCTCTCTTTTGATCTAATGGAGAGAGCGTCGTGCTAGAACTGCTTGAGGACATCGGCCTTCTCCATTATTCTCACGCAGTAGTAACACCGCAACCGCAAAGGGTCCTGGCGCTCGACAGTGAACTTTGGCTCAACAGGCTCCGAGTTCGATATGCACGCGGGGTTGGAACAGCGAACAATTCCTCGAATAGAATCCGGTAGTTTGACCCGCTTCTTCTCGGCGACCTCGTAGTCTCGTATGATACTGATGGTCGCGCTCGGCGCGATCAACGCGATCTTGTCGACCTCTCCTGGTTTTAGCTCGCGATTCTCGACCTTGACAATGTCCTTCTTGTTCTGTTTCTTCGAGACCACATTCATCGCCACGCTGACAATATGTCCCTCGCCACCGTGTATTCCGAGAATCTTCAGAACATCAAGCGCATGACCAGCAAGAATATGATCGATAACCGTCCCATTACGAATTAGCTTGACGTAGAGATCCTTAGAGGGGGCGGCAGTCTTCGACAGATTCCATCAGCCTTTTCCAGGCGTCTGGAAAGAGTTCATTCTTATCCCTTCCCCGAATTGACCCAAGAGATCATAACAGTCGATTCTCAGCAGTTAGAGTTCCGGACCCGACGAGAAGGCGAAATTCTCGACATCACCGAAAAGGTTTAGCAAGCCCAAGCGGAGTCTCTTCATGCTTGGCGTGCGTGGTTGAGATGATTCCTCGTACATATGCTCCGTCCTCACCGAAGCCGGCTTCCACGCGGAAGCTCACTAACAAACAGAAGATTGTGCTTACAATAGTAATTGTTGTCGTGATTGTGGCGGTCGGTGTGCTGACTAGTTTATTCGCTTAGATCATTGAAGATATAGTCCCAGCCTCTCCGTCCCGTTTTAGGAAGAGAAACTAACACTCGGGGACATGGCAGCAAATCGTGTTCACCCTAGAGACCGTTCCGTCATCGTCCAACTAGTCGGCGAATAGCACACAAGAACACAAAAGAACACCCGTACCCCTACACTTCCTCTGGAACACTCTCAATCTCTATTCTCGATCTCTTCTATCAGAAATCACTACAAATTTAGAGAGGATTCGACTAGTAGGAGTGTACCGGTTGCTATAAATCCGGAAAACGCGAGTTAACTTTACCAGTAATTTTATCAAAATTAGAAATTTTGCATCCAGATAATTTTGTGATGTTGCAGTGGAAATGGTGGTGTGGGGGAGAGCAGGTTTATTGTTGAAAGTTGATCATTTTGACGTCTAGGGTTTGCAGGTTTATGACTGGTAGTATTCCCGGTTAGGAATTAAGCCCATTAGTTTCCGGTATTCCGTTTGTCCCTTGCATGATCTGCTTTTCACGTTTGTTTTT
>CAYRXJ010000016.1:8757-14543 GCA_964428235.1 uncultured Candidatus Bathyarchaeia archaeon
TGATGTGTAGGATTCCCGGTTTTGGAATCAACCCCATTCGTTTCTGATAGTCTTTCTGTCCCTGCCACGCTCCGCTGTTCAGGATTGTCGTTCCACGATAGTTTCCAGCTCCAGAGACGTGAATGTGTCCTGACATGAATACGTCAGGGACCCGGTCAATAACGAGGAAATCTTCTTGCTCGGGACCAATAGGCGTCAGCTTGCCATATTCCGGAGATAGGTGTCTGGCCTTGAGTTGGTATTCCATTACCTCGATCGGGCGTTGATAGTCCAGTCCTGGGACTCCGCTCAGAATATCCATCAAACTCGTTCCATGGAAGAGGAGGAAGTGGACTCCGTGAAGCTTGACTTCTGCAGGGTCTCCTAGCGAGATGATTTTTCTGGAATCGTACACGGGTCCGGCGAAGTCTTTCGGGATCGCAGGTTGCGGAAGAGCCTGGCGGACAGCATCATGGTTTCCAGGTATCAGGACTACATCCATGTATTCGGGAATCTCGCTCACGAACTTGGCTGCGACGCGGTACTGCTCGTAGATGTCTGAAACTAGAAGATCAACTTCCTGCCGCGGGTATACTCCGATGCCATCAACAAGGTCCCCGCCGATCAAAACGTACTTTACGCGTCCCGCCATCTCTCGCTGTTGCGGAGTTCCAACTTCTCCTTTCAGCCAGCCTAGGACATGACGGAATTGGTTTTCGAGGAAGACCTTGCTGCCAACGTGTACGTCTGAGATGAGGGCGGCGTAGACCTCTTCTCTCGCGTGAGCTGGTTTTCGGTCCGGAATTTCTGGAAGGACAATGGTCTCGGCGATGAGGAGCGGTGTTTGGGTCTTCTTTGCCTGGACAAAGATGACTTGGTCTTTCAGGATCTTTCTAGCTATCTCGTAGGCCTTGCTGTTTGTTCGGCTGACGAGGATTGTGGCCTCGTCCTCATAGTCGTCGACGGTCAGAAAAATCCGGTCGTTCTTTTCGCGTTTGTCCACAACCATGCAGATGAAGCGAGCTCGATCGTTCGCAGCCACGGACAACGCGTCCGTGATCCTGCCGGCGCCGCGCGTGTCCATTCTTTGCCGGAACAGCAGGCTCATCTTGTCAAAACGCGATCGGAAGTAATGGAGAAAGTCATCAAAGGCTCCCGTCGTTCCCAGTTTGCCTGTAGGGTCCGAGACAACTTCCAGGTGGGATTCAATGTCCTCAGCCGGGACCCCTGCGTATCCTATGCCTGAGTGATCCGTTTCTAGGTTCTTCTCTGAAGCGTCCAGTTGCTCACGCGCTTTGAGGACAAGCTCCCGGTTGATAGATACAGGACGTGGAGCGATTGTTCCCGCGATACGGAGAACTTCTCTTACTAGAGGGTCCAGTTGTCCGGGAGCGCTAACCTCCATAAGGGTCTTGAAGGCGTCCGTTTCCATCTGGAATCCAGCTTCCAGTATGGTGCCAATTGCCTTCTTCCTCTCCGCGGACATATAGCGACCCTGAGACCCTACAATGCACGATCGCGGCTTATCCGGTTATCGCGAAACTATCGAGTAATCGTCAGGTCAGAGATGTCTACTGAGACCTCGCACATGCGGTTCAAGGCGATAAGAGCCGCGACCAAATGATTGACCATGGGACGAGGTGCCTTCGCAATACTCGTTTCAGCCTCCGCCAGAATCTTTTTCGTTTGCAAGAACCGTGGGCTCACTGAGGACGCGAGTTTGAGATCTCTTGAGAGAACGGACCCGACAGCATCTTTGTACATCGTGTTCACTGAAGCTCCTATCTTTTCGAACAAGACCTGTTGATCCTTTGGAACCGGGACCTTGTCCTGAGTGTTCTCTGCGACTGTAACCGCGTAATCAGCAAACGTCTCAATGTAGCTTGCAAGGAGTCTGTAGTCTAGACAGTCGACACTGGATACTTTGATTTTCTCTAGCAGGTAAGTGTCAGCGATCGCTGCTCTGACGAGTCTGACCAATAGGAAGTACCATCTGTCGACTTCTTCGTCTCTCTCTGTGACACCATGAGCGAGCTCGGTGTTGGACTCGACAAACGCTTGGACAGCGTCTATTTGCATCGGCATCGAGAGCATCTCGAGGCGCCTGAGAATTCTCTCAGGGTTGAGGAGCGAGGGTTCCATCAAACATTGCAATACGATCTTCTTCGCATCTTCCTCTAGAACCTCCAGGCCCACGAGTCGTTTCGTTGTTTTCCGGACCTCGTCCCTTGTCTCGGGTGAGAGACTGTCCTTGGACTGGATCCGGATAATATCGTACCCCAGAAGGTATCTTTCGATAATTTCTCTGCGAACAAAAGGTGACGCGTCCAGAACCACCTCGAGTGGAGGTCTCTCCTCATCAATTCTCGGCGAGAGAAGTAGTCTGCCGTCCTGTCTCTCCTCATATGATACGACGGACCCCTGAGTCAGGCCCACACGTTTGGCCCACGCTTTCGGAATCGTGACCAGATAGGTTCCGTCTGGCGTTCGCTGGAGTTTTCTTAATTCCACTTAGAACATCCTCTGATCAACTGATAGCAACGAAGAATTTTAGGATTTCTCGTAATCTACTATGTTTACGAGTGAAGCTCTAGAGAGCCACTAGGACCCGGTATCGCAGACCCGTTCAGATGACGATACGCTTCCTTCGCAACATCGGCCGTGTGGTGTCCTTTCAATGCGCTCAGCTCGATGAGGGGCGCTCCCTCGAATGTCCTTGAGATCAGTTTCTTCGCCTCTTCCAACTGATCCTCCTTACAAAGATCGGTCTTGTTCGCGCAGACGACTAAGGAGATCTTTGGAGCTATCTTCTGCAGAGTCTCTTTTGAGGCTGTTAATTTCCGGAAAATTATCTCTAGATTCTCGCTGACATCAACAAAGAGCAGGATGAGATCAGAGTTTGAGATCTCACCCAGAGTGGTGTTGAATGCTTTCAGAATCGTAGGGTGCATGTCTTCTATGAAGCCGATGCTGTCGATCAGTATGAAACTGAAATTGTCCCCTCCATTGTTCTGGTCGATTCGTCTGGCGAATGTCGATAATGTTGTGAAGGGTCCTAGCCCAGTGACTTTGTGCTCCGCGCTCATCCGGTTGAAGAAAGTAGTCTTCCCGCTCTGAGTATAGCCTGCTAGTGCAACGATCGGGAATCCTCGTTCTCGCCGGTGTTCTCGGAGCAGGCTTTGTTTTGAGTAGAGGTCTTTCAGTTCTTTTTCCATGTTGGCTATCCGTTTCTTGGCCGTCCTCTCATAGTCACGGAAAGGATACTCTCCAGGGCCGCTCCAGCCAACCTGTCCCTCGAGTATTCCTTCGAGTCGGAGGAATTCTCTGCCCCAGCTGAACGTGTACCGGAGCTTTGCGAGGGCGATCTGAAGTTTCGCCTCTCGCGTCATGGCGCGCTTGTCGAAGACTTCAAGGATCAACAGATTCCGATCAATTACTTTGATACTGGTTCCTCCCAGAACGCGTTGTATCTTGAAGACATGCGCGCTCGGGAGTGTATTCGCGAAGATTACAGCTTGGATGTCGTCTTCGGCGACGATCTGCTTGATCTCCTCGAGTTTTCCAGGTCCAACAGTGTAAGTATGGTGAATGCTCTTTCGGTGTTGGATGACAGTATCGATAACCTCGTAGCCAATACTCTCAGCCATCGTCTCAACCTCCTCATACCGACTAGAGGCTGAGGGGATCAGGCACTCGGCTACAAGGGTCCGCAACACGGAAGACTTAGACTAGGAATAGGGCGTCCGTTATTTGAAGACCCCGTGACTCTAGCCAAAAATCTGGCTGGCCGGCTAAAACCGTGTTCCGCCCTTCGAGGGGATTGGGCTATGATTTTAAGAAGTCATCAGCGTTCTCATTAGGCAGCACAATCATGTCACAGGTTACGGAATTGGATCTCAAGAATTTGATGCAGACTCTGGATGATGCATGGAACGCCGGGCCGAACAGTCCTTTGTGGGAGACGTTCAGGAAGCGTCACACTGAGGACGTAGCGGTTTATTGGCCGGGCCAACCCGAACCGACTAGGGGTCGGCACAATCACGACTCAGAAGCTGTTGAATTTTTCAAGACCTTCCCAGACAACCATCTGATTAATCGACCTTACAAGATCTTCTTCGCGGAAGGAAACCATACTTGTTCTGTCGCAGATTTCTACGGCACAATGAAGGGATCGATGAAAATGGGAGAGGGAAAGGTCATTCAGCCTACTGGAAAGAGCTTCCACGTTGAGTTCTGCACTGTCGCGACGTGGAACAACAAGGCGGAGATTACCGAAGAACGACTATTCTACGATCAAGTCGGACTGATGCGTCAGATCGGATTAATGTAAACTCGTACTCAATTGCAGACTCGTAGCACTCTGTCGCGCCTTAGCTGTTAGTTTGGGAAACCATTGAGGGTCCTTTGGTAAAGGGTATTGTCTTCGTTTGATACAGGTGAAACACGGGTATGAGAAAACTTGCGGTCCTGGAATTTCTGAGCCTCGACGGCGTAATGCAGGCTCCAGGCGATGCGAAAGAGGACACGTCGGGGGGTTTCAAGCACGGAGGATGGATAGTACCCTATCCCCTGGGGAGAGTCATGTTGGACCAGATGGGTCGGCCCTTCGACCTCTTACTAGGTAGACGTACCTATGACATTTTTGCGGGATATTGGCCCCAGCACAATGATGCGATAGGTGTAAAATTCAACAAGGCAACAAAATATGTTGTCACAAAAAGGCCCGTCAAGATTGACTGGAAAACTACCATTCCAATCCGAAGGAATGTTGTCAAAGAGATCAACAAGCTGAAACAAGAGGAGGGCCCCGATCTACAGATCTACGGTAGCGGAGATCTCGTCCAGACCCTTCTAAGGAATGATCTTGTTGATGAGTTCTGGCTGAAGATCTTTCCAGTAACCCTGGGCAAGGGCAAACGTTTGTTCGCCGGAGGAACTCTTCCCAGAGCCTTAACCATGGTGGAGAGCCAAGTATTGTCCAATGGGGTCATTATCGCCAACTACAAACTTTCGGGACCTGTCAAGACAGGATCTTTCTCGTGAGCTATTGTAGATCGCGGCTATAGATTGTTCGGCCGTGAGTCTCGAAGCCGAGAGATTTCCAGAACAAAGCCGCGGTCTTGTTTGTCGGCAATACTTCGAGATAGATCTTGTCAACCTGACATCTCTTTGCTTCGTCGATTATCTTCTGGACCAGTGCGCGTCCAACGCCCAGCCGCCTCATTCGGGGTATGACGTAGAAGTCGTTGATTGTGAGTACGCGTCCAAGTTCTGCGGAGGGCGTGTATACTCCGAGAGCCACGCCGACCAACGTCTTCTTCTCCCGCGCTACCAGTAGAATCCCGGGAAACACGTTTCGCAAGCACAAGTCAACAGCCCATGAGATCCTATCTGATCGCGGCGTGATGTCCTCGGACGCGTGGTACGCGGCGATCAGGCGTTCGACTTCCGCCTGATCTTCAGGCTTTGCAAACTCGACAGCCACCATCAGCCTAGTCTCCACTCGCTCGTTTCACCCACTATGAGACGTTCGGCTCTTAATCCGATATAGGTGGATCTCCGAACTCGCCCGTTTTACGCCCTAATCTCGATTCTGGGAGGGGTGTCAACAAACCCGCATGTTTCACGTGGTACTAGTGGACTTTTTGCAGAGCCATCTAGGCTGACAATCGTCCCTGATCAACGAGACAAGCCCATTCTCCATGCCAGCCAGCGAGAGACCAGAAAATACCGGGGGATTGCGCTCAAAAATCTTGAGCGACACAAGAGTGCCTTTCCAGGACTCTTTTGATCAGAAGAGTCGCCCG
>CAYRXJ010000017.1:0-14533 GCA_964428235.1 uncultured Candidatus Bathyarchaeia archaeon
GCGTCGAGGTAGTATAGCCCGGTCCGCGGCTTGCGGGAGCCGGCCGAGAGTATGCACGGCTGTCACCCGTGCGACACTCGAGAAATAGGAAAGCTCGAGCGCATCGCGGGTTCGAATCCCGCCCTGGGCGCCATCTCTCGTAAGGACTCGAACTACGAACTAGATATCATCCGGTCCAGCAGTACTTTGATACGCGGGTCAGCTTGGATCAATCGGAATAATGGAAACACTCGAATGTAAGGAAGCGCGTTGGACTTCTCATCGAAAGCCCTCTTCATTTCAGCGTACGCTTTGTCATTCTCCCCGAGAATGAAGTCTAATACTGCGAAGAGGGCACTAGGCACGAAACCGACTTGTGCGGCATCCTTGATTTTTTCGCGGAACTCCATGGTCTTTGAACGATTACCATTAAGCGCGTGAGAATATCCGAGGAAGGCCACTCCCCACGCATTGTTTCCTCCGAGAATCTCAAACCCTTTCTGAAGCTCACTGATTCCCTCGTCGAATCGAGACATGCTGACTAGCACCTGACCATGGTGGACATGAGCGAGACCGAACCCGGGGTCCAACGCGATTGTCTTCCGCAGTTGTTCCTCTCCTTCTTCGAGGCGCCCCATCTCGGCAAGCCTTAGCCCAATATTCAGGTTGACTATTGTCGAGACCGGGTCGAGACGGTGAGCGATTCGAACTTGATCAAGAGCCTCCTCAAATCGGCCTAAGAATCCTAGAAAGATCGAGTACCAGTGGTAGGCTCGAGCTAAGTTAGGGTTAATTTTGATGGCTCGCTTATACTCCCTTTCAGCTTGCGCCCAATCCCACTCATCATCCAAGAGGTTCGCGAGCGTGGCATGAGCCTCGGCCAGCGTGTCATCTATTCTCAGTGCTCGCTCGACAAGACTCCTGCATCTACTAAGAGCCTCTTTTGGTTCAACGTAGCCCTGGTCCATCTGTATGAGAAGACCATCGGCGAGTCCAACGTAAGCCATGGCGAACTTGGGATCTCTCTTGATCGCCAATTCGAAATATTCCATCGCCTTCCTGTTTGAGTCGGGTGTTCTTTCGTTCCAGTAGAACCTCCCC
This sequence comes from uncultured Candidatus Bathyarchaeia archaeon, assembly GCA_964428235.1. GTDB lineage: Archaea > Thermoproteota > Bathyarchaeia > 40CM-2-53-6 > 40CM-2-53-6 > 40CM-2-53-6. Next base: position 1,081 of record CAYRXJ010000017.1, read on the forward strand.
TTCAGGTACATCGAGTAAGCATCCACATCGCGAGTGGTCTCCTTCTTGATCTCCGCCTTCTTCTCTCCCAGCAACTGCAGCTTCAGAGAATCTGCAACATTTTCCGCTATGTCGCTCTGAATCTCGAACACATCCCGCATCTCGCGATCATAGCTGTTTGACCATAGGTGCTTGTCGCGCGCGGCATCAATAATCTGAACACTGACCCGGAGCTTGTTTCCGGACTTTCGAACGCTTCCTTCAAGAATTGTTCCGACGCCCAATTCCCGAGAGACATCTCTAACCGACTTTGTGGTCTTCTTGAACTGCATAACAGAAGTTCGTGAGATCACTTCTAGCCCATTGATCTTCGAAACTGTCGAAATAACTTCGTCGGTCATTCCATCAGCGAAATATTCGTCCTGCGGATCGGGACTGATATTCGACAAAGGCAGAACGGCTATTCGGTGTCTGTCCAAGGCAGTGGGACCCTCTGAATCGGGGTTGGGCCGTTTTTGGCCTGGCCCAGAAAGCCATCCTTTCAGTCCAACACCCTTTTCCTCAGGGCCCAAAGAGTATTCGCACTTGATTGGCTGAATGCCCTTGATTTAAACGAGGAACCATCCTCGCATAGGAAAGAGTAGTTACCCAAGTCTGTGAAAAACTATGTTAACCCAGACGGTAGCCAGCAGATTGGGACAGGATACATTTGTCGTTTGATTATTCCCATCTTCCAAGAGATTATCCACGCAAGTTCCTCCCGTCTAAGATCGACCTGACTGACGTTCCGAAGCTGAAGGGCATCTTTCGAGACCTTGAGACCCGCCCCGTTCACTCGGCTTCTGATCTTGAGAAGTGGCTCAAGGACGAGTCGGAACTGGCCTCGGCTTTGGCAGAAGAGCAGGCAATCCGGTATGCCCGTATGACTTGCCAGACCGACGACCCTGAGCGAGAGAAAGCTTACCTCTCCTTTATCGAGAATGTCGAACCCGAAGTAAAGATCGGGTTCTCCCAACTCGACCGCAAGTATCTAGGGTCCCCGGCTAGGAAGTCTGTGACTCATGAGAAGTATTTCGTGCTCGATCGAAAGATCGAGAACAATGTTGCCCTCTTCCGCGAAGAAAATGTCGAGCTGGAAAAAGAAGAGGCGAAACTGGCCCAAACTTTCCAGAAGACCACAGGCGCGATGACGGTGAACTATGACGGCCAAGAGAGAACGATGCAGCAGATCGCGCGCTACTTGGAAGAAACCGACCGCAGTATTCGGGAGAAGACATGGCTTCTCGCTGAGCAGAGACGCGCTAGAGACCGAGATACGCTCGACGAGATCTATGACAAGCTGATCACGTTGCGCCAAAAGATCGCAAAGAATGCCGGTTTCGACAATTATCGTGACTATATTTTCAGAAAGAAGGAACGGTTCGATTACACGCCTGAAGATTGTATACGTTATCATGAAGCGGTCGAGAAATTCATAGTTCCATTGATGCACGAGCTTGACAAGGAGAGGAAGGAGGGACTCAAGATCGATGTCCTTCGCCCGTGGGATCTCGCAGTCGATCCGAAGGGTCGCGCTGCGCTTCACCCGTTCAAGACCGCCCCCGAATTGATCGAGGGCTGTGCCAAGGTCTTCGACAAGGTTAACCCCGAATTCTCTGCAAAGCTGCGAAAAATGGCGAGCATGAACCTCCTCGATCTGGACAGCCGAAAGGGAAAGGCTCCGGGAGGCTATAACATGGAGATGTCCGAGGTCCGACTGCCTTTCATTTTCATGAACTCGGTTGGTCGAGACGGCGACGTCTGGACGCTCCTCCATGAGACGGGACATGCGCTCCACGTCTTTGCGACACGCGACAAAGGATTCCTCTATCAGTACAGAAGTGAAAACATCCCGTTAGAGATTGCTGAAGTCGCATCTCAAGCAATGGAAATCATCGGTGGAGAACATCTCGCCGGACCCTTCTACAGTAAGGAGGATGCCACACGCTCGAGACGGGAACATCTGGCATCGGTGGTCAAACTGCTTGCTTGGATCGCCACGATCGATTCGTTCCAGCACTGGATATACACGCATCCGAACCACACCCGAGATGAGCGTCGTGAACAATGGATGAAGATCCGCAGACGATTCGGTGGAGCTGAGAGCTGGAAAGGATACGAAGACTTCCAACGATCACAGTGGCAAAGACAACTGCACCTCTTTGAGGTCCCATTTTACTACATTGAATACGGAATCGCGTTTATGGGAGCATTGGGCCTCTGGACCAGGTACCGAAAGGACCCGAAGGGCACCGTCGCCGCGTATCAGCGAGCACTCTCGCTCGGAGCATCTAGACCCTTACCGGAAATTTTCAAGGCAGCAGATCTGCCTTTCGACTTCGGACCGAAAACCATCGAACCATACGCCAAAGAACTGCGAGCCGCAGTAGCTGAGCACTAGATCGTTTTTTCACGGTAGATACTGAATCATATGTCCGGAGCTATAGAACACAAAGAGAGCACGATCGAGTCATCAGACCATCTCCACCTCTTCACCCAGTCATGGAAAACGCCTTTCTCCAAGGCTGTCCTAATCGTTGTTCATGGACTGAAGGACCACAGCAGCCGCTACAATAGTTTCGCCGAGACCCTTGCGGCCAATGGCTACGCTGTGCACTCTCTAGATCTTCGGGGTCACGGAAAGTCAGAGGGGGAACGAGCCTTCGTCAAATCCTTCGATGATTACCTAGACGACCTTGGGCTTTTCTTCGACCAAGTCCGACGAGAAGAATCCGACAAACCGTTTTTCCTTTTTGGTCACAGCATGGGAGGCGCAATAGCCCTCCTCTATAGTCTAACCCGGAATCCAAATATCAAGGGCCTCGTCCTAAGCGCAGCCGCGACAAAGCTCCGACCAGGCGATTCCTTCTTCATTGTGAATGTAACAAAATTGCTCGGCGGGATCACCCCGAAGCGTCAAGTGTTCAAGCTGGACAACAACCTGTTCACAAGAGACGAGGACTTCCTAGCAGCAATGAATAGCGACCCTCTCATCTACAACGAACCACACCCAGCGAGGACCGCGGCAGAACTGATCCGAGCCATCGAACGAGTCCAGAAAACAATGACGTCATTGACGGTTCCCGTCGTCTTGCTCCATGGAACCGCTGACAAGATCACGAACCCTGAAGGAACCCGCCAACTAGAGGAGAGAGCATCCTCGAAGGACAAGACCCTCAAGCTCTACGAGGGACATTATCACGATCTCCTGCACGATCTCGGAAACACGACCGTGTCAGATGATATATTGCACTGGCTGGACTCTCACTCTGACATAACGCATTCCGATACCTAGGATAATTGTAGGATAATGCTAGAATCTCTCTTTCAACCGCTAGTCATAACCCTCGATGATATTGATCTTAGTCTGATATCTGCCCTAATCGGGCTTTCTATCACAATTCCTGTAACGTATCTGATCGTAGACCGGGTAGTCGCAAGGCATGACCGGAAGAAGCTGGCCCCTGTTGAGAAGCTTGCGAAAGAGAGGATGAGATCCAAACTTGGAGTCGGATTCCTCACTACGTTCTTGATCACACTTGTAATCGACATAAAATCCGCGACGGAAGACAAGAAGAGTCTGTCGAAGGAGGTTCTGTCCCTTCACATCGAGAAATTGAAGGCCGCCCAATCCGACCTTGAAATGCTACTCGGCGTCTACAACAACGTCCTAGAGGTAAAGGTCGCCCACCTGACGAGCAGCATCATCCTGTTCATCGAGCACCTGCAAGAAGACTTCGAGTACCTCGCCCAGATCTATCCAAAACCACCTACTCCCGTACACGCCTCCCACATCGAAGACGTGATTCTCAAAACGGTAAAACTGACGAAAGAAGAATTGCAAGCCCTCGGAACAGACAGCGTCCAAGTTCGAGCTCTAGAAGAATGGTTGACCGGCTTTTCCAACACCAAGGCCCATTCTAAGGAACCAAGGGAACTCATTGAGGTAAGCGGGAGACACCAGATCAGTTGACTCATAGCCTCAAAGAACCGGCCAAGTTTGTCAAAGTCGCCGAGAAAAACGACCTAGAGAAGGTCTCCGCAAAGATTGTCAGTGTCGAAGGCCGTAGCATCGCCCTTTTCCGGGTTAACGACGAGTATTATGCGACTGCAAACCTCTGCCTGCATCGAGGCGGTCCCCTGGGAGAAGGAAACCTCAACGGTTCCCTGATCACCTGCCCATGGCACGGTTGGAAATTCGACGTCAAAACAGGCTCTTTCACAGTTATTCCGACTCTAAAGGTCCCGACCTACAAGGTAAAGGAAGAGAACGGTGCAGTACTCATCGAGATTCCGCAAGGACACTTTACGGTCAGATCCGACGGCGTCCCCATAGGGTCATGATTCGTCCACGAGGGAGGTTTTCGAAGGTCAGCGATTCGACCTATTTAGCCTATATAAGCGACCTCTTATAAGGCCAGAGACAACTTTGGGCTCCCCAACAAGAGTGTTTGCAAGCTTTGTCCGATAAGAACAGGGCATTCATCAACATCGAAAACGTGGTCGCTTCCGCAACTCTCAAGCAGAGAATTGATCTAAACGCGATCGTTAGAGTTTTCCCGGGAGTTGAATATCGCCCTGAACAATTCCCTGGTCTGGTTTATCGACTAAAGAAGCCGAAGACTGCTACTCTAATCTTCAGCTCCGGAAAAATGGTCTGCACAGGAGCAAAATCAGAACGCCAAGCACGCCAGGCCGTCTTGAAAGTTGTTGATGAGCTCAAGAGAGATGGAATCGTAATCCTCGGAAGACCAGAGATCATGATCCAGAACATTGTCGCATCCTGTGGACTAGGAGGTCACATCGATCTCGAAAAAGCAGTTTACGGTCTGAAAAAAACAATGTACGAACCAGAACAATTCCCAGGTCTCATCTACAGAATGGACGAGCCAAAAGTTGTCATTCTGGTCTTTGCTAGCGGCAAACTAGTCTGCACGGGAGCAAAGAAAGAGATTCAAGTACACATAGCCGTAAACAAACTCCAAGAAACGCTCGAGGCCAAGAACCTAATCCGTTACGAGGGCCCTGAGAAACCGCGACTACCACCACTTCCAACAAAGTAAAAGTCCTGAGAATTTAGGAAAGCATAGGGAAGCGGATAATTCCAAGACAGCACAACATCCTTGAGCCAAGCGTCCACGTTCTCGGCTTTTTCCGTTACGATCGCGCGATCAAGTTCGGCGGTTCCGCCTTAGATGCCATTCTCGGCGCATTTTCATCTCGTTGATGGAAAGGTTACAGCGAGGACAGAACGAAGAATTATTTTTTCCGAATATGATCGTCGAATAACTTGAAGCCTGGCCGGTTACTGCAAATTGCCTTTTCTGAGATGACAATTTCTAGGTTTACTGGGTTATCTACAATTCGGTTTTCGTTGGCGGGCCCGCCGGGAATTGAACCCGGGACAGCCGGGTGTCCTCTCCGAAGGCTAAAAGCCTCACCAGAGCAAGCATGACGCTCTACCGGTGCTCTACCTGGCTGAGCTACGGGCCCTACCGCGCCCCTCAGAACCGGCGTTGAAAAAGAATTCGGGGGCCGCCTGAGACTAAGCACTGACTACGGTGTTTTGAAGTCGCCCGAGATTTTCGATCTTGGCTTCGATTCCATCGCCAGGCTTCAGTAGAAAGGGCTCCTTGTCCGGTTTTCTGTAAATCGCGACCCCGGCAGGGGTCCCTGATGTTATGATGTCGCCTGGTTCAAGGGTCATTGAGGAGAAGAATTCGATCAAGTCTAGAACACTAAACGTCATACTCTTTGTATTTGCCGCCTGTCGGACTTGACCGTTGACCCGCAGCTCCACCTCCAAATTGTCAGGGTTTCCGGCCTGGTCCGGGGTTACGAGGCATGGTCCCATGGGAGCGAAAGTGTCGAAGTTCTTTCCGAGATTGCAAAACCCGTTTTTCATTTCGGCAAACTGAATGTCCCTGGCGCTGATATCGTTGAACACAGAGAACCCTGCTACATACTGAAGAGCATCCTCCTTCGCTATGTCCTTGCATCGTTTCCCGATCACAGTAGCAAGTTCGACCTCGTAGTCGAGAAGCTTGACTTTTTTCGGGTAAACGACTGGAGCACGATGACCGGTCAGAGACGTTGGGGCTTTCAGGAAAGATATAGGAAAAGCTGTCGGCTCTCTGTTTCCTTCGGCCGCATGACTCGGAAAGTTGCGACCTGGGCAAATGATCTTGCTCGGTCTGCCGATTGGTGGTAGTACTGTAACTGATTCGAGGGCCCAAAGTCCCTTCACGTCTTTCCTGCCGGAATCTGCTAGTTTCTTCCCCGATTCCGCGGCTTGTTGAGCCTTTGACTCTGCTTTCGGATCTTTCAGGAATTCCAGAATGGGTTCAGTGCTCGCCTTAACTCCATCAATCTCTGCGACGTGGGTGGAGCTTACCAAAACGCCGATCTTGTTTTCGCCGGGTTTCCGTTGGAATCTCACAAGCTTCATGTTCAGATGCCGCAACTGATGCGGCGGCAAAAACAATAATGTAAACGTTACAATTTTTTCGATACGAGGATCTTCAATTGAGGTGGTATGAGCCAGCTACTTGGTGCGAGGGGAATTCTTCCGATCGTGGTCTATTTGCTCCAGCAGAAACGTTACTTCTTCGACTTGCCGACGCAGGAGAATACCATTCTGGTGAATCTTCTCTATGGACACCATTTCATACCAAGTGTTTGAGTGTGAGAGTTTAGACCGAAGAGTGTAACGAAACTATTTTGCTGACCCGACTTCTTTCTTGATTTAGAGAGTCTTTTTAATCAGCCAGACTTCTTCGACCAATTGGATGTCCCAAACGATGGTTACAGTCGAAGAATATCGCGTGGAAAGCGATACGATGGGAGAAGTCAAGGTTCCAAACTCCGCTTACTACGGCGCACAAACACAGAGAGCTGTCGAGAACTTTCCTATCTCAGGCATCCGCCTTCCCAGAGAATTCATCCGGGCCATGGCCCTAATCAAGCTCGCCGCAGCAAAAGCGAACATGCAGCTCGGGCTGCTCGACCCGAAGAAGGGCGAAGCGATTGTCTCGGCCGCAAAGGAAGTGATGGAGGGATCACTTTACGATCAGTTCGTGGTTGACGTGTTCCAGACAGGCAGCGGAACTTCAACAAACATGAACGCTAACGAAGTCATCGCGAACCGCGCGATCGAGCTCCTAGGTGGAAAACGTGGGGACAAGAAAGTCATCCACCCGAATGATCATGTGAACATGTGTCAATCGACTAACGATGTCTTTCCCACTGCTATTCATGTTTCTGCGGCTGAAGCGATTGGGAGAAAGCTAATCCCGGCACTCCAGACCCTTGCCAAAGCCCTCGATAAGAAAACCATCGAATTCAAAGATGTTGTAAAAGCGGGGCGTACGCATCTCCAGGACGCGGTCCCGGTTACACTCGGTCAGGAATTCAGCGCCTACGCTAGCATGATTCACCATGGTGTGAAACGCGCTGAGAAGGCACGCGATACTCTTTTGGAACTGCCGCTCGGCGGGACAGCGACCGGCACGGGATTGAATGCTCACCCCAAGTACGCGGAGCTAGCGATAACAGAGGTGAACAGGCTCACGGGTTTCAATTTCAGAAAGGCCGAGAATGTGTTTGAGTCAATGCAAGGAAAGGACGCATGCGTTGAGGCGAGCGGGCACCTCAAGACAATAGCAGCTAGCCTGATGAAAATTGCAAACGACCTCCGATTGCTCAACTCTGGACCCAGAACGGGCTTTGGAGAGATTGACATGCCCGCTACTGAGCCAGGATCGAGTATCATGCCTGGGAAGGTCAACCCGGTCATTCCTGAAGCAGTCAATCTCGTTGCGGCACAAGTCATCGGGAACGACGCAGCTATTGCAGTCTGCGGCATGAATGGACAGCTGGAACTCAACATCATGATGCCTGTCATCGCCTACGACCTCCTTCAATCAATCGAGATTCTCGCTAACGGCTCTCGGGTCCTGGCAGAGAAGTGCATCTCAGGAATAACCGCGGACAAATCTAGATCATACGATTACGCAGACCGGAGCCTTATGATAGTCACTTCAATAACACCCCACATCGGCTACGATAACGCGGCAAAGGTTGCCAAGAAGGCAATGGCAGAGAACAAGTCGATACGAGAAGTGATTCTGGAAGAGAAAATTCTCCCGAAGGACAAACTCGACCAAGTTCTCGATCTCAAGAAAATGACAAAAGGCGGACGCGCCTAAACCTCACACCTTACAGGACGCACGTCAAAAATGATGGATACCCAGCAGATAATGCGTACATCGCTGAAGCTGGCAGGCTTCAGAAACATCCCTGCTGACAGTGGAATTCATGTCAAAGGGCGAAAGATCAAGAAAGTTCTGGTCGCGATCGATGTTGGAACCGCTGAACTCATTCTTGCTCGTGATCTGGAGTGTGATGCGGTTATCGCTCATCATCCCGCGGGCGGTTCAGCTAGAATAGAAGGCTGGAAAGTATTCGAGCGCCATATTGACCAGCTGAAGGAAGCAGGTGTGCCAGCAGATGTCGCCAGACAAGCAATCAAGTCCAAACTGAAAGTACTGGAGTTGCAACATCATCCTGACAATTATGATCAGACGCCGAGCGCGGCGAAGAAGCTTCGCATGCCGCTGGTTTCGATTCACAGCCCTTGTGATGAGATTGGCCGGAAATTGATCCAGCGAACGCTTCGAGGTCTCAGCAAGGATCCGACAGTGAAAGATGTCGTTTCAAAGATCGGGCAATTCCCCGAGTTTCGGAAAGCGGTCTCGAACATCGAGGTCCGTTTGGGATTGCCAAAAAACAAAGCGGGAAAGATTGCGATAAGTCATGCAGCTTACACTAATGGCGGCTACGAAATAGCGAAAACATATTTCCAAAATGGTGTCGGGACCCTTTCCTACATTCACATTGCAGAACCCGACCTAACAAAGCTCGCAGGCGAACCGCACGGGAATCTAATCGTTCTTGGTCACATCGCGAGTGACTGGCTTGGAATCAACGCGCTGCTCAAGGAACTCGAGAAGAACGGCATCGAATCAGTCAAAACCACTGATCTCTAGATGAACGCCCACCAGCAAGAAACGGCCTCCGAGGACCAGAAGAACCCGCAAGTGTTTCCCGAACCGACTGTAGGCGCTCTCATTTCTAACAGCGAAGGAAAGATTTTGCTCTGCAAATCCCCCAAATGGTTCGACAACTATACTCTCCCAGGTGGACACATAGAACTCGGCGAGTCGATGACAGAGGCCGTGAAGAGAGAAGTCAAAGAGGAAGTTGGACTCGATGTTGAAGTCGAACAAATGCTGTTGATGCAGGAAGCCATCTACGCCAAGGAGTTCTACAAGAAGAGACACTTCATCTTCGTAGACTTCGCTTGCATCGCAAAAAACGATCAAGTAAAGCTTGACCAGACAGAAATCCTGGACTGCGTTTGGGTCTATCCTGGAGCGGCTTACAATCTGAAACTAGACTCTTTCACGAGAAAGACCATCGATGCCTACATGAACAGAAGCGGTCGCTCGTCTCTTACTCCCCTATAGGTCCCAACCATTCGACTTCAACCTCGATTCAAGCTCGCCGAGAGACTTGACCGTCAGATCTGGTTTTTCCATTGAGAAGTCGTTGTAGCGGGCAAACCCAGTTCGAACCAAGACAGTCTTGATTCCAAGCTTCTTTCCAGCTCGAACATCCCACCAAGAATCACCCACAAGAAACGCGTCTTTGACATGAAGACCTAGTTTTTCAAGCGCTAAAGTTACTAGTTGTTTTCTCTGATCAACAATTTCGTCAAGGGACTCGGATGCTCGGGCGCGTCCTTGCCCTAGTTCCTCTCTTGTGTAGAATACCTCTACGAACGGCTTTACATTCAAGAGGTCTAACTCGGCCTCGACTGTCGACCTCGTAAAACGCATTGTTGCTATTCCCAGCTTCAGTCCATGCGATTTGAGAGAGGACAAGAGTTCGAGGGTCCCGTCTTGGAGCTTTGCCCTATCGACTGTGTCACGGAACAATTTTCGGTAAGTCTCGAAGACATCGTCGGTCTTGGCGCCATTCCCCCGAGCGAGGGCGGTCTCCAGCACCATTCGAGGCCCAGTTCCATTCTCGTAGGCTCGCTGATAGTAGTTCTTGATGAGAAATTCTTGGTCAATTGGCTTTGAATGGTGTGTCTTGAGGGTCTGATTGATGCAGTAGAACTCGCGGTCGTCGATCTGGGCGAGGGTTCCATCCCAGTCGAAGATCGCCCCTTTCAACATTGTCAAGCAATCATCTTGCATTCCAATGTAACCATATGGGTTTGCTCGAAGTTACACGCGGCATATCACGAAACAAGACCAGATCGACGGGAGACTGAGGACGAGTCTCCAATGGGCAAACCCACCCCAGACCTCTCTCCTGATACTACAGGGGACCTACTGCTCGCGATCGGGGTAGGATTTCTCATCAACCTCATGATAGGTGTTGCACTTCCCGAGATAGGACCCTTTATCGCGGGACTCGTTGCTGGAGTCATCATCAAACAAGGTCCATTCAAAGGCGCGATTGCTGGATTCTTCGCTGGAACACTCGGAGGACTTGCAAGCATCACCTTGTGGGTAGCAACTAACCTTCTCAGTCTTCCTAATGGACTGGGGACGGTCGCGTTCGAGACCGCGATAGGGATCCTCACAGCAACCTACACGGTACTCTCGCTTTCAGGCGGAATCATAGGAAGCGTCGTCATGCTCCAACATTGGCCAAAACTGAACGAGTTTCTGAAACAACACCCGTTCAATCTCTCTCTACCGTTCCACCTGCATCGCTCGCCCACAGCCACATTCGTGAAGAAACAGGAAGACTAGGACTATGACCTGGACTAGTCAACGATTGTTAGATACAAATCCTAGATGGTTGAGAATCACTCTGGTCTCAACATCAGCAGCACTCCTCGTTTCTGGAGTTGGATTTGTCCTCGGCCTCCTTGACCCGTTCACGATCACGCCGTTCACACTGCTCCTGCATTTTTCATGGGCCATGGTGGTCGCAAACTGGATACTCAACTTCCGAGTGAAACTAAACCCCGAGAAGAGATCACTCCTCGCTCTCGGAGTCGCTGTCGCCGTTGGATCGCTATGGGGTGCGGTCCAGCAATGGGAAGCTTATCTCCTTGCAGGCATAGTCAACGACATCACACTTGTCGCAGGCTCCGTCGCAATGGATGCTGCCGGCGGACTGGTAGTCTACATCCTTTACCATCTGAACATTCTAGGTAAGAAAATCGGATCCAGCAGTGCGGAAATTTCCAATATTGCGGCCTCGAACGAGATCGGAAACTAGTTTCTTGTCTTGGCAGGAATCGAGATCGCTTCTCTGATAGGAACGCCTTCTTTCGGGTCCAGTATTATTCTCTGGAATGACCGGATTATCTCCTTGGTTACAGGACCCGGCTTTCCCTCTCCAATCGCTACGCCATTGACTTTGACCACCGGGACGACTTCCGCCATTGTTCCCGTGAGAAAGGCCTCATCAGCGGTCAGGAGCTCGTAGGGTGTGATGTCTCTCTCGCGGACCTCGTACCCCAGCTCCTCCGCGAGCTTCATCACCCGCCCTCGAGTGATTCCGTGTAGGATGCCTGCGGCCGACGTTGGCGTGTGAACTATTCCGTGTTTGATCATGAACAGGTTCGACCCGTGGAATTCCGAGACCATACCCCGATGGTCAAGCATCACGACCTCGTCAGCACCGGCGTCTATTGCTTGGAACTTGGAGAGGACGCTCTGGATGTAGTTGAGAGATTTTAGTTCGTGGCTTGTCCCGTCGATCATGTCGCGTCTGAGACTGGAGATGACAGCGGTGACGCCTTTCTCTCGCGCCTCCTTACCATGTGCAGGCTGAACCGCCTCTGTGATAATGATAATCGATGGTTTTGGACAGCTTCTCGGATCTAATCCGAGATTTCCGCGGCCCCTGGTTATGACCAGGCGAATATAAGCATCATTGAGATTGTTTCTACGAAGAGTCTCGACGACGGCGTTCATCAGCTGTTCCTTAGACAACGGAGTGTTGACGCGGATAACATGTAGTCCTTCGAACAGTCGTTCAATGTGTTCGCGTAATCGGAAGACTGTTCCGTTGTAGGCGCGTATTCCTTCGAAGACCCCGTCTCCATAAAGGAGTCCGTGGTCGTAGACTGAGACTGTCGCTTCCGTCTTGAGGTGGTATTCACCATCGATGTAGACGACCGGCTCTTTCCCCGCCATAAGTGTCCGGAAAGAAAAACCGTCGCGGCTTCTATAAAAGTCCAAGCTCCCAAAATGATCAAACAACGGTAACTAACAACTAAACCTTGGACGGATATCCAGCACCGTAGTCGAAAAAGACACAAACGCACCGCGAAAGCTCTTGATCATTATAGAGTGGAAATCATAATCTACTTGCCCGTAAACCGGACCCGCGACATGGGCCGGTAGTTCAGCCTGGTTTGGAGCTAAGACTCTCCGGACAGAACGTCCGCCTTACACGCGGAAACCCGAGTGATCGGGCCGTAGGGTCGGGAGTTCAAATCTCCCCCGGCCCACCAAGAAGCTCTTCAGGTTTCGAAGTGCTGAAGAGACCGTGAAGACCCTTGATCATTCCTTATCTTGCCGCTAGCGCAACCCGTCGTCTTGTTCGCTGTTTTGATATCATCCTAGATTCTTTTGGGGAAAGATTTTCCAGCCGCTTCGTAGCTTTCCGAATTGTATCCAGCTTCTTTGAGAACGAGAACCTGAATCGGAGTCTTCCGTCTTCTGGGTTATGGAAGAAGCTCGACCCCGGCACCCCTCCGACTCCAACCTTCTGGATCAGGTGCATGGCAAGTTTTTGATCGTCATCAAAACCTGTATTGTCAGTCGTTGTCCATACGTAGTATGCTCCTTCAGGCTTGAAAACACCAAAACCTGCATTCCGCAAGGACTCAACAAGCATTTCACGACCCTTGTGATAGGTCCTCCGCAGCTGATCATAGTAGGATTCCGGAAGCGACAGAGCAAAGGCGCAGGCTTCTTGCAAGGGTGTGGGAGCGCAGACAGTTAGAAAATCGTGAACCTTTCTGATAGCTACAGTAATCGGCTTCGATGCGACAATGTATCCGACCCGCCAGCCTGTGATGCTGAACGTCTTGGAAAATCCAGAGATCGTGATCGTCCGATCTCCCATTCCTGGAAGGCTGCCGATGCTCACATGTCTACGACCATCGTACAGTATGTGCTCATAGATCTCGTCGGTTATCGCGTAGGAGTCATAATCCTGGCAAAGATCTCCAACTAGCTTTAGCTCTTCACGTGAAAGAATCCTGCCTGTTGGGTTGTGGGGAGAATTGATGATAACGGCTTTGGTTTTCTTGTTGAACGCTTGTTTGAGAGATTCTTCTTCTATCTTGAAGTCGGTCTCTTCCATCCGGACATACTTGCACCTAGCGCCCGAGAGGATT
>CAYRXJ010000018.1:0-14474 GCA_964428235.1 uncultured Candidatus Bathyarchaeia archaeon
CTCCTTCTCTTCCTTCTTCTACTTAGCCTCTGGTGTGTACTATCTTGTATACCCGTTCGTTGCCGGAGATACTACGTTGTACCCGTTGTACATTATTGGTGCGCTCTCGATAATCGGAGCAGTCGGGATTATGCGAGTCTGGAGATGGGGACTCTGGATAGGGCTCGCCCTGTTCCCCTTACAAATCGTCGCTCCAGCATTCGCTCTGATGGCAGCACTGCAATATCCTGGAGTAGCTTCGAACGCAAGCGCCCTAATCTATGTCGCTTCGCTTGCCGTCTTGATGTTTTTTGCATCGTTGACTTTCTTGCTTGTCCTCGACAAGCGGCGGACCTTCAAGTAGCCAACACGAATCCTGATCGGGTATAGACTCCCAGACTTGCTGGGGTCACGGGTTACGCCGGTGTTTTTGTCGGGGTCGAAATCGTCGATTTTGACCCGTAGCATCTCGGGCAGGAGATGAGAGGACGCCGACCTCGCGACTTTGCCTGTATCATCTGAAACCCGCAAGTTGCGCAGCAACGTGAGAGAATGGTGAGGTCGCCGAATTGGGGCAACGGAAGTGTAAAACTGCAACCGGTCTGCCATTTCCCACTGCATCCTACGAATCTTTTCCCCGATGCTCTACTCCGAACAACCGATAGCCTCTGACTGCAATTCGGACAAGGAGTATCGAACGTTATCTCAGCGGCCTTCTGAGCTATCACTGCCGTAGAGAGTTGTGAACCGACTTCTTCCTCATCCTTGACTAACGCAAACATGATCTTGCGAAGGCTTTCCAGTGCCTCAACTAGAACGAGTCTTCTTGTGCTGTTGCCGCTCTGGATGCCTTGCATTAGTGTCTCCAGGTTAGAGGTGAAAACGGGATCGATTATCAAGGGGCAGTAGTCTGACAGAACTTTGCTAACATTCTCGGCGAGCTCGCTCGCCCGCATTCGTTCTTCACGAAGATAACCGCGCAGGTAGAGGATGTCGATGATGCCAGCTCGTGTCGCCTTCGTCCCAATATTCTCTTCTTCCATCTTTTTCAGTAGACTACTTGGATTGTAGCGCGCAGGTGGCTGGCTGAATTTCTCAGATGCTTCGACTTTTTCGACTTTGACTGTGTCTCCGATTTTGAGATCGGGCAATTGTTGAGAGTCGTTTGATATGTAGGGTCTGTAGAACTCTGTCCAGCCAGCCTTGATCACTTGCGAACCTCGCAGAAAGAACCTGTGTCCCCCGTGTTCGAGAGTTATTCTGGACTCGTTCTTGATGCTGGATTCGGCGAACGTTGACATGAATCGTCTAGTAATTAGATCGTAGACTCTCGCTTCGGCACCGACAAGATGGTTTCTTGACGCCTCGCCGGTAGGATAGATGGCCGGGTGCGCGGGATCTTCTCGGGGACCATTGTTAGGACGTAGGTAACTTGGAGCCAACAATTTAGAGACGAGAGGCTTGTATTCTGGAAGATGGGCAATTCCTTGTAGAATCTGGGAGTATCCTATGTCGGGAGGCAGCTTCTGGCTGGAGGTTCTCGGGTAGGAGACGAGCGCGTCTAGGTAAAGCCGTTCTGTAATCGCTACGGTCTTAGCCGGAGAATATCCAAAATGCCGGTAGGCTTCCGATTGTAACGTTGAGAGATCAAATGGGTAGGGTGGTTGTCTGGCAACTTCGTGCAATTGGATGTCAGTGACTGAGATGCAAGCGCCTCGAAGGGTTTCACAGATGGAGTGAGCATCAGTCTCATTCGTAATCTTTTCTTTCTCGTATTCTAGCATGTACCTCTGGCCGTCGTGAGTTATTGTTAGCTCGATCTTCCAGTAGGGAATGGGAACAAATGATGAGATCTCATTCTCTCTATCCACGACGAATCCCATTGTAGGTCCTTGCACTCGGCCAGTGCTTAGGGTCGAGTAGCCTCTTCCTTGTTTTAGGGCAGATTCTGTTAGGAGCCGTGAGAGATTAATTCCGTACAACCAGTCTAGTTCGTGTCGGCATTTTCCAGCGTCTACTAGGAGATGTTCGGGCTTGGAATCGAGATTCTTGTACGCCTGACGGAGCTCTTTTTCCGTCATAGTGCTGAATCTCATCCTCAGCGCTTTCTCGTCAGCATGGCCACACGCATACTGTAGGACAGTGTTGCCGATGACTGAACCTTCGAGATCGTAGTCGCACGCGTTGACATATCGATCTGACTTTGTCGCGATAGATTGGATGACGTCGATCCATCGCGCTAGCCTAGCGGAGGCCTTATCGATCGAATGTTTCGGGGCCCACCGACTGTCCCAGATAGGATACGAACTCCTACTGGATCGGCCTTTCGAATCCACTCCGTAAAGATGGCCAAGAGCTGAGCATACTATGACAAGTTCCGCTTTTGTGTGACATTCAAAATAGGGAACTCCTTGTCGATCTTGTCTTCGTGGAAGATTCTCGTCGTCAAGCGCCCGGGCGACTCGTTGGGCCGCGTCAGGCTTCTCGCAGACGATAAGAGTCTTGATTTACTTCCACCTCTCCGGATTCTTTAACAGGAACTGAGCGACGTCCTTGGCACGAACACCAGTTTCGGACCGACTCAACAATCGTTGTAGATAGTCTGATCGGGTTATGTGGCCGTACGCTGCAGACCAGGCCGGGTATGCGTCCTTTACGAGTCTGTAAGTGTGTAGGTGGGCGGGACAGAAACTTGGATCGGCATCGGCATCTACAATTTTCTTTCCGCAGACAGCGCAGTCTCCCAACGAATTAGTCTCCAGTCGGTGTGAACTCTCTCGCGATCGAGCACGAACGACCAAGGTCAGTCCGCAATACTGTCGTATAGACTGGAGTCCTGACCAATTGTGATAGCAATCGCATATGAGGGAAACCGTTTTAACTGTATTACCGTAAATTGGTCGCCGGCGTTTAACCATTGGCCGATAAGAGAGCAGTACTTCTGATCGTGGACGGAATGGCCGACAGGCCTTTGATAGATCACGATTACAAAACACCTCTAGAATTCGCTAACACCCCCAACATGGACCGGCTAGCCAAAGGCGGCCTTGTGGGCCAGCTAGACCCGATCGCACCCGGAATCCGAGCCGGAAGCGATGTAGCCAATCTAGCGTTGCTAGGATACGATCCTGCAAAATACTACACTGGCAGGGGTGCCCTAGAGGCCATTGGAGCAGGGATCGAGCTCCGGCCCGGAGACGTTGCGTTTCGATGCAACTTCGCAACTGTGGACGATGATTTCCGAGTTGAGGATAGACGAGCAGGAAGAATCCGAAAGGGAACATCAAAGCTCGCTAAAGTTGTCGACGCGATAAAGATAGATGGCGTGCCAGGAGTGAAGACGATCTTCAAGGCAACCGTTGATCACCGCGGCGTTCTAGTTCTGCGAGGTGAAGGATTGTCGAGAATGGTCTCTGATGTTGATCCCAAGGAAGAAGGTGCAAAAATCGCGATCTCGAAGGCTCTTGACGGCAGCGAGGAGGCGAAACGGACATCGGCTGCTGTAAACGAATTTGTAAAACGATCGCACGAAGTCCTGCGAGAGCACCCCTTGAATCAGGAAAGAGCAAATGATGGTGAGAAGTCTGCAAACATCGTCTTGACGCGAGGAGCAGGCACAGTTCCAAGCCTTCCCAGCTTCAAGTCTATGTTTGATCTACGTGGATGCTGTATATCCGGAACCCCGATGGTACAGGGGATTGCGTCCATCACCGGAATGGAAGTTATGGATATACGGGGCGCTACCGGCGGAATCAAGACCGATTATGAAGCGAAAGCCAAGGCTGTCATCGAAGGTAGCAAGGACAAAAACTTCGTCCTGGTCCACGTCAAAGCGCCAGATATAGCCGGCCATGACGGAGATTTCAAGGCCAAAGTCAGGACGCTCGAAGAAGTGGACACACTCGTAGGGCACGTTATCGATGAGGTCGACATAGGAATGAACTATGTCGCCTTGACTTCTGATCACGCCACCCCTGTCGGATACGGGGCTCACACTGGAGACCCGGTCCCAGTGATCATTGGGGGTCCAGACGTGCCTGCTAGCAGGGTCCTGAAGTTGAGCGAGGCCTCTGCCGCCCGCGGAAACCTCGGAAGGATCCGTGGACTGGATCTTATGCCTATAATGACAGATCTGGTGGGCCGAAGTAGGCTATACGGGTCTTAGATCAATGCCCGAAGATCACATGGATCGGTCGAGCCTGGCGACAAAATAGCCCGCGGTCTGATCCTTGTGCGGATAGAACCGTCTACAGTTGGCTAGACCCCGAAGACCTGGAGATCCATACTCCCTGAGGATTCTGTGATCCTCGAACTCTGGATGATGCACGAGGAATCTTGAGATCAGATTCTCGTTCTCTTCCAGCGTGAGACTACACGTGCAATACAACAAGCGACCTCCCCGTCGAACATAGTAGCTTGACTCTTCAAGCATCCGGAACTGGAGATTAGAGAATTTCTGAACAGTCTTCTCGGAAAGATGCCACTTCATACCCGGATTCCGATCTAGAATTCCAGATCCACTGCACGGAGGATCAAGAAACACCAGATCATATTCTCCTGTCAATCCCAAGTTCGAAGAGTCCTCGATTAACGGCGTCGCAATCCTGACACCTAGACGCCCTGTTTCCCGGCTCCAAGCCTTCATTCTGGTTTCAGAATAATCAACTGATATGATCGTTCCTCGATTCTTCATCATCTGGGATAGTGTCGCCGTTTTGCCACCAGGTGCGGCGCAAAGGTCCAACACTTTCTCTCCGGGAACAGGCTCGGCTGCTACCACAGAAAGGAATGATGCAAGATCTTGGACTTGGAAAAGACCCGATTCGAAATGCCTCGATAACCCAATGGGTGATTCTGGAAGTCGATAGAGTCCGAACCCTACCTGTATCCCACTTTCGAAGAATCTCTTCGCTTCCGGTGGGATGCTGGTGTGCCCGCGGTTTCGCAGGGAATTGACACGGATGTACCTCGGTCTATCGTGAAATGAAAGAATCCTCAGCGCTTCTTGTCGCCCAAACTGCTGGATGCAATAGTTTACCCACCATGGTGGGTTATGAGTTTGCAAACTAAGCTGGTCCACTTCAGTAGAGGTGCCAACTGATTCTCGTGACTCGAAGACGATCAGAGATCCGAGAAGTCGTTCAAACAAGATGCCATTATGATTGGTCGCGATTCTGCGCAGTGCTTCTACAAGTCTAACGGTTGGCTCAGAGTATTTGCTTGAGGTTAGAGTCGAGGCTAGTCGAAAGAGCGCCAAACTCTCCCTACTAATCTTAACATTCGGAAGTATTTGCTGAATCATTCGATCTAGAAGATCAAGTTCGGAAACGGTTGCGGTAACAATCGCCAGCGCTCGGGAACTTTGAGAAAGCCGGTGCTGATCCCTTCCCGCTGCTCTCGCAACGGCCGATCTCTCGCTGTGACCTTTTGAGACGAGAACCAAGGCGTCAAGCGCGAGTTTCAGGGTGTCAAAGATTTTCTCGTCTCGCATTTTTCTGAAAGCATTCCGAGGAACCTTTTTACCAATAAGCCCTTCCGGCTCTGACCTAATATGATGTCTAGCCTTGACCGCTTCCTGACTAAACCGGCGCCTGAACCTCCTCCGAGAGAGGTCACGCCTGCGCCGAAGGTCGCGTTCAAGCCTGAGACGCCACAAGAGATCGACCAGTCGTATTTCGTAGGAGCAGGTTATGACGGCGAGCGCCGAGCCGTATTCCTCAAATTATACGACCCCCAGACCGAGAAGATACGCTTCTGGTACGATAACACCAATCACACCCCCTATTGCCTGTCAAAGGATACTCCTGAAAACCTGCGGAAAAACAAGGAACTAATGGCTCATCCCGGACTGTTAGGATTAGAAGCTGGGACTCGTTTCGACGCTCTCGAGGGCAAGGAAATCCCCGTTACAGTTGTTCTTGCTCGAGACCCGTTGTCCATAGGTGGAAGACCGACAGGATGTATTCGGGACATTATCACTGCTTGGGAGGCCGACATTCGTTATGTTGAGAATTACATTTACGATCGACATCTCGAGCCTGGAATGGCTTACGCTGTCCAGCTGGGAGATCTGAGACCGGGACTCTCCTCACAACTTCCAGAGGTTCGAGCGGCCCTCGAGGAGAAGGATGAAGGCTATCGTACGCTAATGGAGAGATGGTTGCGCCTTCTCGAGTATCCAGTTCCGAACTACAGACGCGTGGCTCTCGACATAGAAGTGTACTCGCCCATCGAGACGAGAGTCCCGGATCCTACCGCGGCCGAGTACAAAGTCACTTGTGCTAGTCTTTGCGGGTCAGACGGCAAGAAACGAGTTCTTCTCCTTACCCAACCCGGAGCGGAAGATGTCCAACTTCAGGGGATCGAGGTTGAGGTTTACGATTCTGAGCCAGACTTGGTCTCGGCGATCTTTCGCGCCTTGACTGATTACCCTTTTGTTCTGACTTTCAATGGCGACGACTTTGACCTCCGATACCTCTTCCACCGCGCATTGAACCATCTCGGTTTCTACAGGGATCAAATTCCCATAGAGCTAGGACGAGAATCGGCGACCGTTAAGTACGGGATCCATCTGGACCTGTACAAGTTCTTCTTCAATAGATCCATTCAGGTTTACGCGTTCAGTGGAAAGTACCGGGAAGTCACACTGGACGCCGTTTCTGAAGCACTACTCGAGACCGGTAAGCTGGACATCTCAAACTCTGTGTCCAAGCTCAGCCCGTCAGAGCTCGCAGCGTACTGTTACCAGGATGCTGAGCTCGTGATGAATCTTACAACTTTCGACGGGGAAGTTGTAATGAAGCTCATCAACGCGCTGTCTCGGATCAGCTTCCTACCAATGGAAGACATGACCCGTCAGGGAGTGTCTGGCTGGATCAGGAGTATGCTCTTCAGAGAACATCGATCGCGAGGCTTCATTATTCCACGGTCAGAAGAAATAACCGCAAGAAAGGGGGCGACCAGCACTACGGCCGTCATCAAGGGGAAGAAGTACAAAGGTGGAATGGTTGTTGACCCTGTTCCCGGGGTCCACTTTGGGGTCGCGGTGCTAGACTTCGCGTCCCTGTACCCTTCAATAATCAAGACTTGGAACCTAGGCTACGAGACGATTCTTTGTGGACACCCCGACTGTCGCAACAACAAGATACCTGACACTGACCATTGGGTCTGCAAGCAGCGGAAAGCAATGGAGAGCCAGCTCGTTGGTTCTCTCAGAGATCTCAGAATACACTGGTACAAGCCCCGATCGAAACAGAAGGGTCTCTCCGCCGAGAAACTGAGCTGGTATCAAGTCGTTCAGAACGCGCTCAAGGTAGTCCTGAACGCAAGTTACGGAGTATTCGGCTCGGACAGGTTCTCACTCTACTGCCCTCCCCTCGCCGAGTCGACAGCAGCTGTGGGAAGATATGCGATTACGAACACGATCCAAGAAGCAAAACGGCTGGGAATAGAAGTCTTCTACGGTGACACTGACTCGCTATTCCTCGGTACTCCTTCAAAAGAGAAACTGGACGAGTTGATCCGATGGTCCAAGAGAGAACTGGGGATGGAACTCGAGGTCGACAAAAACTATCGCTACGTTGCCTTGAGTCTCAGAAAGAAGAACTATCTCGGGGTTCACCCCGACAACAGAGTTGACATTAAGGGGCTAACCGGCAAAAAGAGACACATTCCAGAGTTCCTCAAGAACGCGTTCGTGCAGCTAGTTGGAATCCTCGGGCAAGTTGAGACTCCTGCAGATTTCGACATTGCTAGAGTGAAGATCAAGGATCTTGTGCAAGATTCGTACAGCAACCTCCGCAACAGAAAATACTCGCTTGAAGATCTCGCTTTCAACATGATGATCGGGAAATCAGTCTCAAGCTATACAAAGACAACTCCTCAGCATGTGAAAGCCGCTCAGCAATTGAGCGGGAGAGGTGGCGATGTCCGAGCCGGAGATCTCGTCAGTTTCGTCAAAGTGACAACAGGAGGCGGAGTAAAACCTGTTCAGCTCGCAAGCATTCATGAAATCGACGTTGAGAAGTACACCGAATATATTCGATCAACCTTCGAGCAAGTATTAGATGCAGTCGGACTGGACTACGAAGAACTAACTGGCGCTAAGAAGCTGACCGCTTTCTTCTCCGGAGCCTAGAGAATTCTTTGTTATCGGTAATCCCCGTGCTCGGAATCCCGAATGTCTTGAGAGGAGACGACCTGGGGGAAATCATTGTCTCGAAACTGAAGGCTCAGGGAGAAGATTTCCAACTAGGCGATGTCGCAGTAATCTCGCAAAAGGTCGTGTCGAAAGCGGAAGGGCGTGTCATCGACTTAGCTAGGATAACTCCGTCGCCTTTCGCGTCTTACCTTGCAAAAAGTGCTGGAAAGGATCCCCGACAGGTTGAGATAATCTTGCGCGAAAGTCAAAAGATCGTTAGAATGAGAGGAGGGCATCTGATTACCGAGACAAAGCACGGGTTCGTCTGTGCCAATGCTGGTGTAGACGCTTCAAATGTAGCGAGGGGCAAAGACATTGTCACGCTCCTGCCATTGGACCCTGATGCATCCGCAACGCGCCTCTCTCAATCCATAAAGAAGCTGACTGGAAAATTTGTGCCCGTCATTATTACTGACACTTTCGGTCGGGCCTGGAGGATGGGACAAGTCAATTTCGCAATAGGAGTAGCAGGAATGAACCCCATTCGCGACTACCGTGGAAGCAGGGACATGTATCACCATACACTCCACGTAACCGAGATTGCGGTGGCCGATGAACTCGCATCTGCCGGAGAACTAGTGATGAATAAGTCGGACAAGGTCCCAGTTGCGATAGTCCGAGGATACAAGATGAGACGAGGCAAGGGCTCCGGCAAGGATCTCCTAAGACCTGAAGAGATGGATCTCTTCAGATAAGCAGCTGTGATCACTCTAAAGTCTTAATGAGACGGGAGAAGCCTGGCAACTGGCAGAGCTACTGCCAATGGAAGCTGTCAAGCCGCCAATGCCAGTGCACGTGCGCGATATTCAGAACTTCGCAAGACTAGCGCTTGGTCTGACCGAGGGATCACAGATGATCTGGAGTTTCAGATACAAGTCGAGCAATATTCTCGCATTTTTCACCGCGTACATGTATTGGGACGGCGATGTTCCCATTCTTGCCTACACAGAGGCTGACTATGATAGGGACAAACCATTCCTTGCCTACAAGAGCGACTCTCCCAAGGGAGAGGAGTGGCAGTTCAGCGATGAGGCCGACGATACTCGGTTCAAATACGCGTCTGTGATCAATGTCAAAGAACTGCCAGAGGCTTTCGTGAAGAGCCTTGATGGAGATTTCCCCGATGCACCCGACCCAGTTCTTACCGAGCTCGAAGATGAGAAATCCCTTGCACGGGTCCTTCTGACGCTCTCAATGAGGGACGGAAACGTTTTCCCCCTCTGGCATTTCCGCAGAGGAGAGAAGCATATTCTCGGTAACTGCATACCATTCGAACACTACTACGACTCCGACGCCCTCCCCGTCTTCTTCTACACCTCGAGAATGGTTCCGCCTACCGGACCGTTCCTAAAGTACATCGCCGCGAAACCACACGGTGAGAAAATAGAATTCGCAAACGCCGCACTAGATGCCAAGTTCTTCTACACAAAGATAATCGACGTTCTCGACTTTCCGCTTTTTCCCAAGTGAACGTATTTGGCCAAAGACTTTTCAGCACAAGAAAAGGGTTCAATCCGACGGGAATCGTAGTGCCGAAAGAAATCAGAGTCGCAATTGCCGGCATAGGAAACTGTGCATCAAGCCTTGTCCAAGGTGTGGAATTCTACAAGGCCGCTAGCCAGAAAGTAGGTTTGATGAACGAGAAAGTTGGACCCTACAAAGTATCCGACATCAAGTTCGTAGCCGCATTCGACGTAGATCAAAGAAAAGTTGGCAAGGACCTATCTGAGGCCATTTTCGAGGAGCCAAACAATACACGAAAGATCCTTCAGGTCAAGTCCACCGGGGTGAAAGTCCAGATGGCTCAACCATTGGACGGGATCTCGCCAATTGCTGGGGACAAGATAGAACTGAGCAATGCAAAGTCGGCCAACATAGCGAAAGTGCTTTCGGACGCGAAGGCAGACATGCTCATCAATGTAACGCCGACTGGAGCATCAAAAGCGAGCGAGATGTACGCTCAGGCCACAATGGAAGCTGGACAAGCATTCATCAATGCGACTCCTGCGAAAATTGCGTCAAACAAGACCTGGCAGACCAAGTACAAGAAGAAGGGCGCGATTATTGTCGGTGATGACGTCATGGATCAAGTTGGGTCTACTATTCTACACAAGAACCTCCTGTCCTTGCTCGTCGAAAGGGGCACAAGAATTGGAGAGACATACCAGCTCGACATCGGAGGAGGAACCGAATCCCAACTCGCCCTCGACAAGAAGCGGTACGAGATCAAGAGAGGCATAAAGACCGCCGCTGTAGCCGCGGCGGTTCCATACAAATTCCCGATCGTCGCAGGCTCGTCGGACTTCGTTGACTTCATGGAGAACAGGCGAACTAGCTACTTCTGGATCAAAGGAGAATACTTCGCGGGAACTGATTTCACTCTAGACATGAGAATCTCTCTTGAAGATGGACCCGCTTGCGCAGGAATCTTAACAGACATAATCCGAATGGTGCGTCTTGCGATCGACAAGAACCGGACGGGAAATCTGAACGCGGTTTCATCCTATGGTTTCAAGGCGCCGCCCGGTCAAGTTCCCTTGGAAAACCTTAACCAAGAAGTAGGCTGGATGCCAAAGGGTCTATCCCCCAATTGAGGAAGAACGGACAACCACCCTTCAAAGAACAAATTCTCAAGGCATCAACCTCAAACGGGACCAGAGTAGTCCTTGCCGTAGACTTCCACAATGGAGACCCACAGTACGTAGAACAACAGACTATCGACCTGGTCAAGGAAACCCTCGACTCCATCTGTTGTGTCAAGCTAGGACGCCAAACGATTCTTACCACCGGACCGAGAGCTGGTCTTGAACTGAATGAAAAGATTCATGATCTTGGACTACCGATCATAATCGACGACAAGCTCAATGATATCGACAACACTAATGAGGCAATCACCCAAACATATCTCGATCTCCGGTTCGACGCGATTACCGTAAATCCATTCGCCGGCTGGGAAGGAGGACTCCAACCAGTCTTCAAGCTAGCCCACCAAAACAGAATGGGAGTCATACCGCTAGTCTACATGAGTCACCCTGGAGCAGCGGAAGGATATGGGCAACGCGTCCTCCAAACCGGATCGAACACGGCTAAACCCCAATACGAGATCTTCGCGCAGAAAGCGCTCAAATGGGAGGCGGATGGAGTTGTAGTCGGAGCAACAAGACCCGAAATCATCAGAAAAACAAGGGAAATTCTGGGACACAAGGTGCTGATATTTTCCCCAGGAGTCGGAACCCAGGGCGGCGACATCAAGCGCGCTTTGGACGCAGGAACGGATTACCTCATAATCGGGAGATCGATAACAGAGGCAAAGGATCCTGGAAAGGCGGCTATGGAATTCGCCAGCGCGTCGCGCAAGAGAGACTTCTAGGTCTGTCCCGTCTGCCATAGTTCACGTCGGAGCAAATCGCGGACCGCAGCTCGGATCGCATCGCTTCTACTGTGGTAGATCCCGACTTTCACGAGTTGATCAACATCTTCGATTAACCTCTCGGGAAGTTTAACCGTAACCAGCCGCAATGAGAAAACACTCGACTGTCCTGTCGGATAGCGAATAAGGATTTCCTCACGTTCCGGTAACCTATTTATTCACCAAAACCCAACAAAGTCTCGACGAGATATGGGCGGCGCCAAGAAGAAAAGCATGGCACAGATGGAGAAGACGCAGGACCAAGTTGACAAGAAGGAGGAACCGGGGTCAAAGAAAGGAAAAGGCAAAGGAATCATCGAGAAACGACCAAGAGGATTACAAAGCCCTGATCTATCGGACCCTAAATTTATCGCAGAAGTGCAGAAAATGGGCGCCATCACACCATTTTCCATCGCATCGCAATTCAATCTGAGACTTAGCGTCGCAAAGGATCTGCTTGAAGATCTCGAGAAACGAAGGCTAGTCAGACTCGTGGGGGGTAACGCGAGGATCCGCATCTACCAGCCCGCCGCGGCCTAACTTTTCCTGATTGTGATTACGGTCCCTTCTTTTAGCTGCCGAAATAGCTCCAATCCCTCCGTGATGCGTCCAAGAAGGTTGACTGGACTGTACGGTCTGGTTGGACCGTAAAATACGCAGACCGCATCACCCTGCGGCCAGTACCCCAATGAACCGACTTCCATATTGCTGCGGGGCCTTTCCCCTGGCGCCTTGACATTTACCTGAAAATAGATCTCCTCGCCATAACGAACAGCTCGCCCATTAACCGGAAGATTGCGCAAGAGAGCATCTGATGTTCGTGGAGCTGCAAACCTAAAGAATTCTCCTTGTGCTTCGCCGACACCTTCAATCGAAAAAACGACCCTCGGGCGGGACACTTCAGATGGTTGTATTTGAGACACGATTTTCACGGTTTCAGATTGACGGCTCGTGACTGGACTCGTTCCGCTACATAATTGACCTTAGGGTCGGCTACCTATAAGAAGGGGCAGAGCCGCCCCTCTGCATCTTCGCAAGAAGAATCAAAATCAAGAGCTGTGTGATGCATGCCATCTAACCAAGAAAGCCGTCGGGATCTCTTCATGTGTCCGCCATCACACTTTCGGATAAGTTACCTGATCAACGACTGGAGTAGAAAGAATTCCCTCCGTGGAGTTGACTTGGGTAAGTCGCTTGTCGAATGGGCTAACCTATACCAACAGTATCTTGGTCTAAATGCCAGGTTGGAAGTGATAGAGCCGTCAGAGAATTGCCCGGAAATGACCTTTCCAGGGGACCTGATTCTTCTCCATGGAAGTATCGGGATCGCAAGTCGCCTTTGGCATAGAGGTAGACAGAAGGAGGTTCGTGCGATAGAGAAGTGGGCTGTTCAGAAGAAGTTCAAACTGTATCATCCTGGAAAGAAATTGATTCTTGAAGGGAATGCGGATACGATCTTTTGGAATGGATTATTCTTGATGGGCTACGGTGTTAGAACTACACGAGAGTCCGCGAACTTTATCGAGGATGTAATGGGAATAGAAACGGTCGCTTTGGAGATGCGAAGTCCATTCTTCCACTTTGACATCTGCCTCTTTCCTCTCGACTCGAGGACACTCGTTTACTCACCAGATGCTCTTTCTGCATCTGCAATATCCTCGATCGAGAAGCTTGCAAAGAGAACCATCAAGGTCTCCAGGAAAGAAGCTCTCAAACTGAGTTGCAATGCAATGGTTTTCGGGAAAAGCGTTATCCTAAACGGAGAATGCCCTAAGCTCGAGGAAGATCTACGAAGACTTGGGTTCCAGACCATAACTGTGAGAACCTCTGAAGCAGCGAAAGTAGGTGGTGGCGCCAAGTGCCACACGCTTGAACAGTACGCTTCGAGCCCTGCTTGATACGCTTAGCTTTTCGCCTTCGACAAAGGCAATCGAGACTAAACTATAGTCTTCCTCAGCGTTTCAGCAACATAATCTATTTCGGTTTCTCCCAAGCGAGGGTGAACTGGTAAAGAGAAAACCTGTCTAGAGGCCTTTTCTGTCTCGGGCAACCGCACCCTGCGAGCGATATTCGAGTCACGATATAGAGGTGTAGAGTGAACCGGCGATGAATAGTAGACTCCGGCTTCGATATTCTTGTTCCAAAGCTTATCGACTATCTTGTTGCGTTTTGCTGCGTTAACGCCTCTGAGGCGCACAGTGTAAAGATACCAGCAGTGTTTGCGGCCATCCGGCTCTTTCGGTAGGAACAACTTGCCAGTCATGTTCAACTTTTCTGTTGTTAATTCAGCGTTCTTTCGTCTTTTTTCGAGGAACCCTGGAAGCTTCTTGAGTTGTGCATATCCAATCGCGGCTGCGATCTCTGGCATGTGATAGTTGTGACCCGGTCTGACCGTCCAGTATGGACGCTGTTCACCGTGGGATCGGACCATCCTTAGAGTTTGAGCGTATCCATCGTCGTTGGTTGTAATCATGCCCCCTTCTCCCGTTGTAATGTTCTTTCCGGCGTAGAAACTGAAGCATGTCATGTCGGCGATCGATCCTATTCTCTTTCCACCAAGTTGGGCGCCGTGAGCTTGGGCAGCATCTTCTATCACGACGATATCTTTTCCCCTCGCTAGGTCTGAGACGGCAGAAATGTCTGCGGGCAAACCGTACAGGTCAGTGGGAATGATTGCTTTGGTCTTTCGGGAAATACATTCTTCGAGACTCTCGATTCTAATGCAATAGGAGTCTTTGTCAATGTCTGCAAAAACTGGAGTTGCGCCAGTCAATACCACAGCGTTGGCGGCGCCAACAAACGTGAAAGATGGAAGAATTACTTCGTCTCCTGAGCGAACGTCGGCGTCCAGCAGGGAGGCGTGCAGAGCTGCTGTGCCATTTACGA
>CAYRXJ010000019.1:0-12895 GCA_964428235.1 uncultured Candidatus Bathyarchaeia archaeon
CCGCATGAATATTGCTTTAAATCCTGCTAGCCAGGCTTTTCTGGCTTCTTCGACAGAGAGACCCGTGACGATCAGGGTCTCGATTCCGTTCCATAATCCTATGAGAGCATAGGTTAGCGGGTACAATTCAAGTTCCTTGTCGATGAATCCCTGTCTGCGCCCCTCTTCGAGATAGGTCCTGAGAGTTGTCGCGTACTCATCCTGTGTCTTCTTGAGAACTCTTCGTAGACCGGGGTTGTGTGAAGCTTCGGAGAAGATTTCGAAACTCAGCCCGGAATCAGACCCGTAGCGTTTGAGCATTTTGTCAAAGAACTCACCGGCACTATCAATTGGTTGTTTGTTTTCGCTGAAGCTGGAGTATAGGATTTCTTTGAAAGCGAGTGGTTCTGTACGGCATATCGCCTCGAAGAGGTCTTCCTTGCTTGCGAAGTAAAGGTAGAGGGCTCCCTTGCTGACGCCCAGCTTCTTTGCCACATCGTCCATCGTTGCTTTGCGGTAGCCCTTTTCGCCGAACACCTGGTTCGCTACTGTCAGGATTCTTGATCGTGCTTCTTCTTTGTACTCGGGGACGACACGCGGCATTCTATTCTGTCAATACTGTTCGGCGTTTGCTGTATTTAAAAATGACCGACGCGTTTAAATAATGACCGGTGAGTCAGTTTAGCGAGCGGATACCGCTTGGATAACGAAACGATGAGAGAGAAGATCGTCATGATAACCGGTGCGAACTCCGGCATCGGAAAGGCCGCAAGCCTCGCCTTAGCAAAGATGGGTGCAACAGTGGTCATGGTGGCACGCGATAAGGAAAGAGGCGAGGCTACACAATCACAAGTTATCCGAGAGACACAGAACAACTCGATCAACCTAATCCTCTCCGATTTATCCTCCCTCGACTCCGTGAGAAAGCTCTCAGAGGATTTCCAGACCAAATATTCTCGCCTTCACATATTGATCAACAACGCGGGTCTGTTCAATCAGAGATACCACCTAACAGCGGACGGCTATGAGAATACATTCGCTACGAACTATCTAGCGCCCTTCCTCCTTACGAACCTACAGTTGGATCTTCTGAAGACCAGCGCACCAAGCAGAATCGTCAACGTTTCCTCAGTCGGCCACTACAACGGCCACATGAATTTCGACGACCTCAACCTCGAGAAAAAGTACGGCGGCTGGAAAGCTTACGGCCAGTCAAAACTAGCCCTCGTCCTATTCACTCGCGAGCTCGCGAAGAAACTCGAAGGAACTGGAGTAACTGTGAACTCTGTGCACCCTGGCACTGTCGCGACAAACATTTGGTCGAGGCCTCTCGGCCCCGCAT
The DNA here is from genome assembly GCA_964428235.1 of uncultured Candidatus Bathyarchaeia archaeon. Lineage (GTDB taxonomy): Archaea > Thermoproteota > Bathyarchaeia > 40CM-2-53-6 > 40CM-2-53-6 > 40CM-2-53-6. The sequence goes on from CAYRXJ010000019.1 coordinate 1,322, forward strand.
GTTCATCATGGCCGTTCCAAAATTGTTCATGATTAGCCCAGAGGAGGGTGCAAAGACGATTGTCTATCTCGCATCATCCCCTGAAGCCGCAAATTTCAACGGAGAGTATTTCGAGAAGCTGAAGCCGAAGAGATCCTCGGATGAGTCGTACAACGAAGAAGTTGCACAAAGACTATGGGATGTCAGCGCAAAACTGACACACCTCTCCTAAAGATCCAAGATTGGAAGAAATTCAAGATGAACGCGATTAGCCTAGTTAAAACGACGGAGAACCAGACGGGGATAATTACTTCATGTGACTACGCGTTGTGCCCGACCATCAAATGCGACAATGAGGATAGTGCAATGATCGTGGTGAAATCGGATGGAAAATCACAATCGATCAATGCCCTGCGTCATAGCGGTAACGATCGTATCAAGTCCATTGAGAGTAGTACGGTAGGAGACTCTGCTCAATGAGCAACGGCCAACCAGTATCTCTCCCAGGCCAGTCGGATAAGATCGTCCAAGTGGACAAGCTCCAGAAGAAATACGGCGAGCTAACCGCGGTCAACGGGATAAGTTTCAGCCTCACAAAAGGCGAAGTTTTCGCGTTCCTAGGCCCCAACGGCGCTGGAAAAACCACGACCGTTGAGATTCTAGAATGCTTGAGATCCCCAACTGGCGGACAAGCTAAGGTCCTAGGGTATGATGTTAGCAAGAGAGCTGATCAGGCGGAGATTCGTAAGCGAATCGGCGTTCTTCCACAGGACTTCAACGCAATTGACCGTTTGACAGTCCGCGAGAATATTAATTATTTCGGGGCTATGTTCAAGCGCCAACTCGACGCGGACAAGCTCATTGAACTTGTTGACTTGAAGGACAAACGTGACCAACAATTCAAGAGTCTCTCGGGGGGTCTCAAGCAGAGAGTGGGACTCGCGGTCTCCCTCGTGAACGACCCCGATGTAGTATTTCTGGATGAGCCAACTACAGGATTGGACCCGAGAGCTCGAAGAGATGTTTGGGGAGTCGTGGAGCGTTTGAAAAAACAGGGAAAGACCATTTTCCTCACGACACACTACATGGATGAGGCCGAATATCTAGCGGATACTGTATCGATCATCGACCACGGAGACATTATTGCCTCAGGAACGCCAGACCACTTGATTGATACTCACGGCGGTAAGAAGACGCTGATCATTCGAGAAGTAGGATCTGAGGGAATAAGCCAGCTTCCTGCAGGGCTTCCGAAGGCCGAGTTGAGGAATGCGGGCGACATCGCTATTCCCCTGAACAACGGAGAGCTCACGAACATTCTCATGAGTATAGGACAGACACCATTACACGACAAAGAGATAGAGGTCCGCCGGCCAACGCTGGACGATGTTTTTCTCAACCTCACTGGACGAAGAGTCTCAGAGGAGGGAAACTAGAAGATGAGCCGTGTCGTCACAATCATCCGAGGATTCTTCAAGAGCTGGTACCGCAGCAAGAGCAACATCTTCTGGACCATAGCCTTCCCACTACTGCTGATAGTTCTCTTCGGAGCAATATTCGGTAACGGTAGCACAAAGTTCGACCTTTATGTGCAGAATCAAGACCTGAACGCAAGTGCTAATGGTCCAACTTTCCTATCTCAGGGGTACATCACTGTCCTCAACAATACTGGCGCTTTCAATCTACGCCCTGTTGCTGCTGGCCAAACAGTTCAGCAAGCATTAGATTATGTCAAGAGCGACGCACAACAGCATAACACAGGCCAAAGACTGCTCGTCATACCTTCTGGTTTCAACACAACTCTCTCTACTGGAAAAAATGCTACCGTTCAACTCTACATGGATCAGAGCGACCAGGCATCGGCTTCGCTGGCAGGAATTGTGCGTTCAGTTACGATCCAGTATGCCGCTTATGTCGCAGGAACTCGCCCCAATCTGTCCCTCCAACAAGTAGGCATAGTTACCAAGAACGTGCGCTACATCGACTTCTTCATTCCGGGAGTAGTGGGCATGACTCTACTCACAACCGGGGTCTTTGGGGCAGTGAACACAAACGGTAGATTCCGCGAGTTGAAGATAATCAAGAAGCTCGCCACCACGCCCTTGAGCAAGATGGAGTGGATACTAGGAATGATAGGGTACCAGCTGATACTCGCGACGATATCGCTCGTCGTCATACTCCTCTTCGGCTATGCTCTCTTCGGTGTCTCAGTCACGTTCGACATCTATACCGTCGGGCTAGTTGTCGCCGCAGCGTTCCTGTTCCCCGGCATCGGCATGGTCCTCGCAAACTTTGTCAAAGATGCGGAGAGCGCTGATGCCGCAGCAAACGCGATAACCTTCCCTATGATGTTCCTATCCGGGACCTTCTGGCCAAAAGAATCTCTTCCGCTAATAATGAAGTTCATCGCGAACTTCATGCCCTTGACATACATCAACGATGGGCTGAGATATGCGCTGATCTATTCCCAGCCCGCTCAAGCATTGACTAACATGCTCATAGCATTGGGACTTGCAGGATTCTTCATTGTGCTGGGCAGCGTGCTGATGAACTGGAAAGAAGAATAGACGGACAATCTCATTTGGGCTTGAGGAAGACGCTGTCTTTCTCGACTTTCACTTCGTAGACTGGTTCCGGTTTGGCAGCTGGACCCCTTTTCACCTGGCCGTTTGTAACATCAAAGTGAGACCCATGCCATGGACACTGGACTTCAGTCCCGCTCAAGATTCCCTGGTCTAGAGGTCCGCCGAAATGTGTGCAGACATTTCCAATTGCGTAGAACTTTCCTTTCACGTTTGCAACCAGCACCTGCTGGCTTCCAACAATTACTTTCTTCATCTTTCCCTCTGGAATATCGCTTGTTCTAGCTACATTAACAAAATCCGACACTTGGACTCAGTCCCTTCATGGATCCGGTTTTCAATCGATTTTTATCGTTTGCCGGATGTTCTCCCTCAGACGAACTCGTGCAACTTTTTTAGGTGATAGAACGCGACAGAATCCCGGTCTTTCTTGAGTCCTTTCAAGAACCCCGTTGTTCTCGATCTTCTCGCGAAGTACAAACCCATAGCCGCGATGACGCATGCCTCTTCGTTGATGAGCTGGGATCTAGAGATTAACATGCCCGAGGCCGGGTCCGCCGCGCGCGGACAGGCGCAGTCCGAGATCGAGATGTTACGTCAGAAGATGACCATTGACCTAAAGGGTCCTATTGAGAAGGCGGATAAGATCAAAGATCTTACCGATTCAGAGAAAGGTGTTATCCGAGTTGTCAAGCGAGACCTGGACTATTACCAGAAGGTCCCTCCGAAGCTCGTCGAGGCATTACAGAAGCAAGCTGTCGAGTCGGCCATTCCCTGGAGAAAGGCTCGGGAGAAATCCGATTTCAGCATGTTCGAGCCCTATCTAGAAAGAATGACCGAATTGAAGAGGGAGGAAGCGAAACATCTCAATCCATCAGTCGGTCCGTACGATGCGTTGCTGGATCTTCCAGAAGAAGGATTGACAACTAGTGATCTTGACAGGATTTTTGGCGAGCTTATTCCACATCTGAAGAAGATTCTATCCAAGACTCTCTCAGCCGGTGTATTTCAGAAGAAGCATCCATTGGAGGATGCCGACTATAACATTGAGAGTTTGAAACGCGTCAACGCGAAGGTTTTGCAATTGCTTGGGATGCCGGAGAATCGATTCCGCCAGGACGTGTCTACGCATCCTTTCTCGATCAAGGTAGCGAGCGACGATGTGAGAATTACAACCCGGTACGAGCCGAAGGACTTCAAAGCGTCAGTGTTCGGCCTGATGCACGAATGCGGCCATGCATTGTATGAGTTGCAAATTGACCATGAATTGACACTAACACCTCTGGCAACAGGCGTTTCGGCAGGAGTCCATGAGTCCCAGTCGCGGTTCTGGGAGAACATTGTCGGAAGAAGCAAAGAATTCGTACCGCTGGTCCAACCTATCCTGAAGTCTAACCTAGATTTCGTGTCCCGGTATGATCAGAAACAGTTGTACTCGTACTTCAACACCGTCAAGCCAAGCCTGATCCGTGTCGAGGCTGACGAGCTGACCTACAACTTCCACATCGCCATGCGATACCAGCTTGAAAAGAAACTGCTGGAGGGAAAGATCAAGGTATCAGAGGTCCCAGCAGTTTGGGATGATATGATTGAGGAATACCTTGGCATGAGACCCGGAAAAGACGCGGATGGCGCTCTGCAGGATGTGCATTGGAGCTGGGGCCAGTTCGCCACATTTCCAGGCTACTCGCTCGGCAACATCATTGCTGGAATGCTCTGGACGGCCCTAAGAAAGAAGGGGCTTCTCCCGATAAAGGACGAGAAGAGTATTCCACAATTGAAGGCGTGGCTTGCAGAGAACATCCACAAGCCAGGCGCGACCTACTCGCCAAAAGAACTGCTCCGCCGAACATTCGGCAGAGAATACGATCCTTCAGGGCTAGTGGCCTATCTGGAGAAAAAGTATCTAGTCGCGAACTGAGACTAGTCTAGATTGATGCCGAAGTGTTGATGGAGTAATAGTGAGAACTCTTCCGGGTTTCGTACTGGACGCTCCAGCTTTCTAGCTCCACGGGTTACTACGAACTTTGCTTCCGTAAGCGTTAGTCGACCGTTCGGGGTCAAACGCGAGCACATTGGACCGTGGGTGAAGTGGGATCTTCGAGAGGTTTGTTGCCATTTGCATCGCGGCACGAAGTCCTGGAGCTTCCGCGGTTTCATGGTAAACTTGTACTGAGGCTTCCACAGACGGTCCTGTTTTGTTCTCCGTGAGATTATGATCCACCTGTCTTTTCGATAGAGCCGATATTCCTGTCCATGATCGGATTGTGGCTTAGAACTGTCAAGCCGCTTTGGCTCTGTGAAGGAATCTCCGAACCCTACGTCGACAAGCCATGGATGTTCAAGTTGAACAAGAAGCGTCATGTGATCAAACTCTCCACTGTAAGTCCCATCCCTCCTCGCAACTCGCGCCGAGAGCATTGAAACGTTGAAGCCTAGATCTTCCAATAGGCTCGCGAAGGACCCGTTCAGCTCGTAACAGAATCCGCCGCGACAATGCTTGACGATCTTGTCGTAGAATGCGAACTTGCTCAGGACGATTGGTCGTTTCCGAGGAATGTCTAGGTTCTCAAAGGGGATGGTAAGCATGTGCTTTCTGTGGAGCTTGCGCAGAACTGATTCTGTTGGTCTTAACGATCCCCGATATCCGATGCGCTGGAGGTATGCTTTGGTTTTCATTCCCAAACGCAGGTTGGTGCCAACTTTAATCCCATGTTCCTTATCCCGGCAATAGTATGGAACTCGGCCTCAAGAACAAAGTCGCCTTGGTCCCGGCTGCTAGCAAAGGAATCGGGCTTGGAGTAGCCAAGGTCCTCGCTGGAGAAGGCTGCAAAGTAGTCATCTCATCCCGAGACCAAGACTCCACCTCGAGGGCGCGTGAGTCGATAACCTTAGACACTGGAAACAAGGACGTTCACGCACTAAGAGCAGACCTCACTGTCAAAGCTGACGTTGACCACTTAGTCGAAGAAACAATTCGAAGATTCGGGCAGATTGACGTTCTCGCTTACAACACTGGCCCGCCAAAACCGGGGACGTTCGCTGACCTAACTGAGGACGACTGGAATCATGGTTTGCGGTTGCTTCTGATGAGCGCAGTCTGGCTAACAAGACGCGTCCTCCCAGGAATGACGGCGAGAAAATGGGGAAGACTGATCTACATCACATCGTCAACTCTTCGCCAGCCGGTCCCAACTCTCGTCTTATCGAACACTGTCCGGTTGAGCCTCGCCGGATTATCGAAATCTCTCGCTCTAGAATATGGCTCAAGAGGAGTAACGTCAAATGGAATCATGCAAGGGCACATTCTAACAGATCGCCAGAAACAGGTTGCGAGCGATATTTCCTCGAGGACAGGAAAAACACAGGAGGAATCTATGAAACAAATGCTTCATGACGTTCCCGCTGGAAGATACGGCTCGCCCGAGGAAGTCGGCAACCTCGTGGCGTTTCTGGCAAGCGATAAGGCGGCCTACATCAACGGGACCATGATCCAGATCGACGGTGGACTGACTCGAACCGTTTTCTGAGAATAATTGGATATCCGAAGGTATTTCAGGAAGCAAAGCCCGGACCTCACTGATAACGGTTGCAATTGGACCAGAAGAAACTAGACCAGTTTGTGGGAAAGTTCCTTAGTGACTTTGGGGGAGCGGTTCACGGTCCGAACATACTCATCGGCGAGCAACTAGGATTCTACAAGACCATCGTGTCCAAGGGACCGCTGACTGCGCCCGAGCTTGCTCGCAAGACAAGCACCAACGAACGTATGGTTCGCGAGTGGCTTGCAGCTCAGGCCGCATCCGGTTATGTAGAATTCGATTCTACGACTGAAAAGTACTCAATGACCCCGGAGCAGGCTTTCGCTCTCGCCGACGAGAACAGTCCGGTCTACATTCCGGGAGCGTTCTATGTCGTCGGGTCCCTCTACCATGACTGGCGAAAGGTGGCGGAAGCTTACAAGACTGGCAAAGGCTTGGGATGGCATGAACACCACGACGATCTCTTCGTCGGAACCAAGAAGTTCTTTCGTCCCGGCTACTTGACTAATCTCGTAAGCTCGTGGCTCCCAGCTCTAGAAGGAGTCGTTCCCAAACTTCAAGCTGGAGGGAGGGTTGCCGATGTGGGCTGCGGCCTCGGGTCCTCCACTATCATCATGGCCAAGGCATATCCAAAATCAAGTTTCATCGGTTACGATTATCACCTGGAATCAATCGAGTTGGCCAGAAAAGACGCAGACACAGAGAGAGTGACTTCGAACGTCGACTTCGAACAGGCAGACGCGAAAAGCTACCCTGGCAAGGATTTGGATCTCGTAGCATTCTTCGACAGCCTTCACGACATGGGAGATCCGGTTGGAGTCGCAAGGCATGTTTACAATTCTCTGAAGAAGAATGGGACGTGGATGATCGTCGAGCCGTTCGCTCACGAAAAAATGGTAGACAACATGAACCCGGTGGGTCGAATCTTCTATAATGCTTCAAGCATGGTCTGTGTCCCCGCCAGCCTCGCACAAGAAGTGGGACTAGGACTGGGCGCACAAACGCCTGACTCGAAAATACGCGAGGTCGTAATGTCCGGAGGCTTCACAAGGTTCCGGAGAGCAACGGAGACCCCGTTCAACCGGATATTCGAGGCAAGACCATAGGGCCGATCTTCTAGGCCTATGTGGATTCCCAGGCGAGTGGAAAGTCTGTGTTATCGGTTGGGGGCTTCGAGCAATCCGAGCCGCTTCATGACGAGCAATGCTTGGAGAGTGACCCATTTGCTCGGCTTCCCAGCCTCTTCTAGCTGTAGTGTGTGGTCCTTTCCCCAGCCCTCCGTGACGAGTTCGCGCTCTTCCGGTCGAGACACTCCCTCTATTCCGTGCATCGGGTGAGACTGGCGCCATCCACGATAGACCGCTTCTAACGGCCATCTTCCGTCGACCAGTTGCTTGGCCCGCAATAATCTGAGAGCGTCCTCCATCCTAGGATCTCGCGTCAGGCCTAGCTCTGACAAGACTCGGAGTCCGTGGAGAAAGTCATAGCAGTAATGTGTAGGATAGTGCATTTTAAGAAAGTCGAAGAGGACGACGGAGTCGTCGCGGTCGGACTGGTAGACTTTGTGTTTCAACATAAACTCGGCAGAGTCTGTTGCAGCCTTCTTCCACTCTTCCCGGGGCTCATGCTTGATCATCTCGGCGAGAGCCCACATCGGTTCAACCGTTGCCATGAACGAGCCATGTTTACCTGGAGGAGAGCAGTTCCAGGCAGAATCTGACAATTGTTTTGAGAGAAGCCAGCTCATTGCTTTGACAACTCTCTCATCTTTTGCATAGCCGGCTTTCGCAAGTGCTCGAACCATGTTTCCCGTGTTGCATATGTGAGGTTCGAACGGCTTCTGGGTACGGGGACGAAGAGCGAATCCACCTGTCTCGACGTTGTGGAGATCGAAAAAGTGCTCTACAGCGTTTGCAAATCTCTTGTCTTCACATGTTACTCCAAGGTCGGCTAGTACAGGGATCACCCATGCAGTCGACGTGAACTTGGGGACATAACCGGACTCTTTGTTTTCCCAGAACGTGTTCTCTTTCTGTTTCGCGAAGATTTTCGCGGCCCATCCTTCCTTCCCGATCCTGTCTTGGGCGTCTCGGACAGAATGGTCATGACTGGATTTTCCCATCAGCTCGGTGAGCGCAAAGTATCTGCTGGACGGCTCATTCTCTTCAAGAAGCCATTGTGACACTGCTAGTGATAATGGTCTCTCGGTCTGAAGCTGTTCCATCGCTAACAACGGGAGAGTGATATGCTTTCTAAAGAGTCTTTTTCAATGGGACACTGACACCTCGGCTATTTTGTCCTCAAATGATCCGAGTGGATGACCACAGCCACATCATGCTCGCAGACATTAGCAAGATGGTGTCTGCAGCTCGGGCGAGGATGCTTAACCGCTATTCGATAACAGAGCACGTTTCGCAGTTCGTGGAGCTTAGAAGATCGATAAAGTTCGGGTCCATGCACTCGAGTGGTCGACTGTTCAATAGTCTCGCGGATTATCTCAGGGAATTCGACAAAGCTGAGAAGTTTGTGGGTTCAGAAATGTCGGTCAGTCGTGGGTTAGAGGTTGATTACATTCCACGATACGAGAAACAGATCGGCGATTTTGTGAATCAGGAAAAATGGGAAACAATGCTGTGTTCTGTTCACGAGCTTAGGGATGGGAGAGACATCGAGAGGCGGTCTCAGACGAGCGACCCCACGATGGGAAACGATCGATGGAAAGAGTATTTCGGACTCGAAAAGAGAGCGTTGGAGAGCGATTTTGTGCCTTTCACGACCCTGGCCCATCCCGTTAGACTGGCCAGAGCAATACCAAATGTGCCGCAAGGAATTGACGGAATGATGCTAGACCTCGCTCTGACAGCTCAGAGAAGAAACAAGGCGCTTGAATTGAACGGGAATGATCTGACCTATGCTCCGCAGCTAGTTCACGATCTCGCGAGAGCCTGCTTCAAGGCAGGTTGCAGGGTCACACTTGGGTCTGATGCTCATCATCCAAAAGACGTGTATCGCAACATGGATCTCGCTAACTCGCTTGCTGACGAGTTCATGCTGGACTTGCGCTTAGACTGATTTATTCTGGCTCTCTACACGGATTCTGTCTTGAGATATGATGATTTTACCTGCATGATTCCTTTTTGGCGTTTCAATTCTCCCTCTAGTCTCGTAATGTCCTGGACTCGGCCGCGAACTAGTAAAGTGGATAGACAGTGGGCCGCATCGATATGTGCGTGTAATGACGAGAGTATTGATTGCCGATGGTGGTGCGATGTTTCGGTGATACCCTCGTCTGTACCATGTGTTTCATGATTGTACACCATAACAATGGCCCCAACAACATGTCCTTCTTTGACACCTGTCTCGAATTCTGAGATGAACGACCTCATTGCAGCTTGCAGAGCTTTTGATCGATCTCGATAACCGCTGTGCTCGGAAACCTTGTCGAAGGCCTCAAGCAGACCATGCGGCAACGACACACTGATTCGACTCACACCCTTTTGATTCAGGTTCATACTGCAACTCACGAGTATTACTCCTCACGACTAAGGGCGTAAAAAGTATTACCAATTCAAGACTTTATATTACCACGAACGAATCTCCTATCAAAACGGTTTCGCGAGCTCAAAGCTCGAAGGTGTCTTCTAAGCTGACAGAGTCACAATTGAATCGTTCAAGTCTTGGGCTGTCAACACCCGAGAAGCTTCGAATCCTCATCATTTACTCTGGACTAGGGGCCGCCACCCTCATTGGCCTAACTGCATCGGTCATCATCGGCCAAGTATTTCCTCTCTTGGCCGGACTGGGAATACTAGCATTCACCTTCGGATTACGCCACGGCGTCGACGCAGACCATATTGTTGCGATCGACAACACTACTCGCAAGCTCCTCCAAGAAGGCAAACGACCTCTCACTGTCGGAACATGGTTCTCTCTCGGACACTCAACTGTGGTCGTAGGCCTGATAATATCGCTAATTCTTGCAACCAATGCGGTGAAAAGTCAGATTCCGGCGCTACAAACAAACGGTGCAATAATCGGAACAGCAATCTCAGGCATCTTTCTCTTTCTTATCGGACTGATCAATGTTCTCATCATTATCGGAATCTATCGAGTGTTCACAACTCTCAAACAAGGAAAAATGAACGAGACCGAGTTGGACAGTCTTCTAGAAAACCGCGGATTTCTCAACCGCTACTTCAAAGGGCTGTTCAAGATCGTCCGCGAACCATGGCAGATCTACCCTATCGGGGTTCTCTTCGGGCTAGGATTCGACACTGCCAGCGAGATTGCCTTGATAGCTATCAGCGTCGGGGTAGGAGTGTCATCAAGCGCTCCTCTCTGGATGATCCTGATTCTCCCCTTTCTGTTCACATGTGGAATGGTGATGGTTGACACTACTGACGGCGTCGCAATGCTCACCGCGTACGGATGGGCATTCTTGAAGCCTATCCGGAAGATCTACTACAATCTGACAGTTACGATCATTTCCGTAGCTGTTGCCTTCGCGATTGGTGGTGTAGAGATCTTGCAAGTTCTCTCAAACGAACTGAAACTCACTGGTTCATCATGGACTTGGCTACGATCTCTTGACTTCGAGACCATGGGCTTCGGAATAATCGGGATATTTGTCGTATCCTGGCTCGTTTCTGTCGCCTATTGGAAGTACAAACAGTACGATCGGCTATACAGCTGATATGCGTAAACGTGACCCATAATCCGCTTGCCAGAAGCCAATCCTTCGATCTGAGTTTATTAGCGAATACTACCTTCCATCTGTGTAATAGCCGACCCCGCCTTGACCAATTCGAGCAGGCGGCGAGTGCCCTTCGCCGTTTTGATAATTCTCATTCTCCTTCCTACAATAATCCTCGAGGAGATGGCGATCGAAAATTCTTTCACGGTCAATGCTACCTACCCTACGATTGACCAGGGAAAAAACGCCAGGTCCGGCACTCTTATTCCGGTTTTCAAATCAGTGCTCAGGACACTACCGACAGAGATCGTTGTGCCTGACCAGAATATTCAGCCAACAGAGCATACTGGACTCAGCACGTCAAGTAGCGCAAGCCCTGCCACACTCTCAACACTGTCGAATCAGAACTCGTCGTTCCTTTCGTTGGGCTTTGGTTTTAAGGGTCTCAACCAGCTCCAGAGCTGCAGTTGTGCCCCTCCTGATGTGCAACTAGCAGCAGGCCCCAGCCAATTAGTCGAGATGGTCAACCTTGAAGGAGCAATCTACGATAGACAAGGAATCACGAACCAGACCTTTGGCCTATCGACGTTTTTCAGGACAGGCACGGACAGCCTCTCAGACCCAAAAATCCTTTTTGACGATTTCAGCGGACGATGGTTCGCGTCTCTGCTCGATATCACATACAACAGCGTCCTTCTCGTAGTTTCATTTAAAAACGATGCTGGAGCGCAATGGACATTCCACGGTATCCTTTGCGTACGAAACCTCACTGTACAGC
>CAYRXJ010000019.1:12905-14121 GCA_964428235.1 uncultured Candidatus Bathyarchaeia archaeon
CTCTTTCTTCGCGGCAGGCTTGCTGTCCGCTGCGGGCGGCGTCAGCGACAGTTGGTTCGCGTCCCTACACGATATCAAATCCAAAAGCGTCCTGCTCGGAGTATCATATACAAACGATGCTGGAGGGCAATGGACATTCGACAGTCTCAGTGCCGGCACAAACATCCCTGACCAGCCCATTCTGGGCATCAGCGATGACAAAGTCGCCCTAGCAAGCAATGACTTTTCCGGAAACATTTTCGTTGGATCGCAATATTGGATACTAAACAAGAGCCAGCTACTCGCGGGTGTAAACACCAACTTCGTTACGCCCGGAGCAGACAGTGCTGTACTGTCTATCCACCCAGTCCAATCTCTGAGCTCCACAAAAACCCAGTACATGATAAGTAATGTCGTCAGTCACAGAATACTATCGACCACTTCGCTTAGGCTATACTCGGTCACGGGCGTCCCAGGAGTCTCGGCAGTAAGTGCTGTGACGAATACTTTCACCGTCTCAACCATAGGAACTCTGACAGGTGGTGCACTCCCGGGTGGAGCTCAGCCTGGAACTTCTGCAACTATTGATACTGCTGACATTCGTGTCCAGACTGCCGTATGGTTCAAGGGAGCAACGTGGCTCGGAATAAACGATGCTTGCACTCCGACCGGAGAGAGCCAAGTCCGATCCTGCATACGCCTAGAGGAAATTACGACCAACAGCACCCCTGTCGTAAATCAAGACTTTGACCTCGGCCTCAACCAAACATACGTTTTCTATCCAGCGCTTAGCATCGACAAGAACGGTAATCTAGTAGCGGTTTACGGATACTCGAGTGCCAAAGTTTTCCCAAGCCTCGCAGTTACCAGTCAATTATCAACCGGCCCAGCGAATAGTCTTACGGTACCGATTTCGTTTGATGCCGATCTGCCGCCAATACCAGTACCCGATACGGAGACTATTTCGGAGCTGCCCTAGATCCGTCAGATAACTCGACTGTCTGGGTAGCCGGAGAGTATCATAACATCGCAACGGGCTCGTGCGGGAGCTTCGGATCTTGTTGGTCGACGTTCATTCAGGCCACCACAATAGCTGGCCCTTTCCTCGTCCAAGGAGGAATTGGAGGGGGACGCGTTCCTCTCCGACAATAACTTGTTTCAAATGTTGCGCAAGTCATTGGATACGTTGATAGCTCATCACGCAAGGTCACCGGTAGCAGTTTCCACAGACCAAATT
>CAYRXJ010000020.1:0-13803 GCA_964428235.1 uncultured Candidatus Bathyarchaeia archaeon
CGTCCTTCTCGGGACTTTTGGAAGTGCCTACGACCGCGATTATTTTGTATTTCTTGAGAACTTCTCTGGGGGAGATTGTAGCGCTTGGAGAATGGGTTGGGGACGTCCTAAAGGCCTCTATTCTTGATCAGTGGAGTTGCTGGCTAAAAAGATGCTTTGTTTTCGTGGAAACTAGTTTTGGGGCTTGATGTTCTTGAACTGTGTGTAGAATAGAGTGATTGAGATCGCATAGAATCCTGTTGCGAGGTAGAATGGGATGTCGAATCTTCCTGTGGCGAGTATCAGTCCGCCGATGACTGTTGTGATGCTGTTGGGTATTCTCCAGATGACCGTGTTGATCGCGCTGGCCAGTCCTCTCTCGTCCTGGGAGACGATTCCCATCAGGTAGGAGTCTCCTAGCGGGCCTGCCATGTTCATCAGGGCGGCACGTACGATGTACAGTGCTCCGGCTAGCCTGACGTCGGGGACGATCGCGAGGCTGAGCATGAAGATTGTTGAGAAGCCTTGTGTCGCAACTATCGCCTTAATCAGTCCTAGTCGGCTGGAGAGTCGCGGGCTTCCTATCGCGGCAAACGCGATGGTCAGGTTAGAGAGAGCGAGTAGTGGTCCGCTGAAAGCGTCTGGTGTGCCGAACTTGAGAAAGAGCCAGGTCGGAATGAGCGGGATGATGAATCCTGCTCCAAGTCCGATGATGCTGTTTATTCCCGAGAACTTGAGGAGTGTTGGGAAGTTCTTGCCTCTGATCAGTTTCTTTGGGTTGGGGGTTTCCTGGTAGCCTTTGAGAAGACGAAACAACGCGATAGGTGTGGCGGCCGCGACCAGCCCTAGGACAATCAGGATGTCCTTGTGAATCAGAACTGAATCTAGGCCCGTGAAGGAATGGATTGCTGGGATGAAGGTGGGCAGTAGGAATCCGAAGGCTAGCGATCCGTTTCCGACGATGAACGAGAACGAGAACGTCGCGTCCCGGTTCTCTATGGTTGTCTGATCCGCAATTATCGCGTTCCACGACGAGAGTGCCGCAGATTCGGCGATGCCCAGAATTATCGCGGCCACTACGAGAAGGTTCACGTTGAGGGTCAGTGCGATAAGTATGAGGGGAGGAGGCACGAGTGAACTCCCGATCAAGAGGAGTTTTCTTCTCCCTTTACGGTCGGAGACAATTCCCAGGGGGATTGATGCAAGGACCATGGCTCCTTCGATGCCGACGATCAGCCCGATGACCTCAGGGCCGATGTTGAGTTCGGGAAGGAATGCTGTCAGGTATACGATCATGTAGCCGATGGCTACACTGTTGAAGACGGCGGTAAATATCAGCCACTTGAGCTTTCTAGGGATTCTTGCGAAGAATCCGAGTTTCTTTTCGGATTCGAGAGCCATCAACTGGTGCCGCTGGAGGGATCGAGCGCGTATCGGGTTATTTAATCGGGTCCTGATCTGATCGGGGATTCGACTTCTCGGACCTGTGTCTCTCTCAGAAATAGCTGTGAGAACAGGGCCGATCCTAGTGCTGCTGCTAGAGCAAACAGGACGACTGATTGCAGCCCGGACGCGTCAGCTATGACTCCTCCGATCAACGGGCCGAGTCCTCCGCCAAGGCTGATTGCTGATTCTAGGATTCCAAGTCCTTTTCCGCGGTCTGCCATTGACGTGTAATCAGACATCAGGGCGGCGGCTGAGGCCTGTATCAGTGGATATATCGGGAGGGTCCAGAGTATTGTCACGATAATGGTGTTGGTGATGAAGTAGATTGTCGTGAAGTAGATCGCATAGCCAACTGCTCCTAGGATGAAGATCGGTTTTCTTCCATGTTTATCGTCCATCGGTCCTACGACACGAAACGCGATGGCGCCGAAGACTGTTGTTGCTGTGGCTGCCAACCCGGCCATTAACCGGGAGCCATTTAGCGAGTTGACGAGGTAGATTGTGAAGAAGCTGTTGAATGAGGATGATGAGACGAGTGCGAGTATCGAGACTCCGCACAGGACTAGCACGTTTCTTGTCCTTAGGAGGTTCCAGTAGCCTTTGGGAGGTGCTGCTTGCTTGACGATCGTGAGGCCTTGTTTGGTTAGGAAGGGGACTGCCAGGATGCCTGAGTATCCGAATAGCGCGCCGAGTATGTAGAGGTAGACCGGGTCGAGGTATTGGAAGAGGATTCCGCCGATGAGTGTTGATGCGGCGTATCCGAGGGAGGCTGCGGTCCAGAATTCTCCGATGGCTTTCCCGTACTGGTTTGATCTCTCGGTAGCTAGCGCGGCGAAGACGGGGATGAAGCTTGACGAGAAGAGTCCCATTAGTGCGATTACGAACACGAACTGTGCAGGGTTGTGGAGGAATGGAAAGAGTGTGAATCCAAGTGCTTGCGCAATGAAAGCTAGCAGTAGAATCCGGGTTCCTTTGCCGCTTGAATCAAGGAATCCTCCCCATACCGGGGATAGAATGATCGTTTCTACTGCGGGGATGAAGGGAATGAGGGAGATTAGCGAATAGGATGCTCCTAGAGCGCGTAGCTGGATTGGGATGAAGGCCCAGATTATGCCTGTCGGGGCGAAGGCGAGAGCGGTTGAGAGGTTAAGGGAGATTCGTTGGTTCGTGTCAACCCGCTCGCTAGGCGCGAAACGGTCTAATGGGTTATTTTGAAGGTGTCGATTGTATGAGCCGTCGAATCTCTTCGCTTACCTTCCGACGTTCATTATCGTCTTTGGCCATCATCCACTGAAGTTTGAGTTTGAAAACACGGTCTTCGAGGCTAGTGTCTTGTTTCTGCACAGTGTTCGTCATGCTTGTCGGTGCCATCGCTTGTTGCAGACTCATTCATTGATCCTGGGAATATAACAAGATCTGAACCTTGAACCCTACAGTCCGATGAATCCCGCGATAACGAAACCGATTATGGCAAGTAGACCGAAGGACAGGTGAAGGAATATTGTGTTCGCGTTCGCCGGTATGATCGCGTGAGGGTCCTTGTAGTTTACTCGCAGTAGCTTGACGGCTTTCAGCGCGAATGGTAGGCTGAACAGCGCTATCAGCGTGGCGAAGCTGGTGACTCGTACTGTGACAAAAATATTCAGGATGGCGTAGATGAGCAGGAGGAGATACGATGTCGCGAGTAATCCGACATAGACTGATACCGATCTGAGATATCCGAGTCTCAAGACTAGAGTTTTCTTTCCGACGGCTTTGTCGGCGTCCATGTCAGGGAACTCGTTGATCCATAGCACTGCGGTAATCAATAGTCCAACTGGTATCGATGCGAGTATTGGGATTGTTGCTGAGGCGAGGGATCCTGTTTGGACATAATATGCTCCGAGTGTCATGACGGGTCCAAAGTTGAGACCGACAAGAAATTCGCCCACTCCTCGATAAGCGAGTTTGAAAGGCGGGCCGACGTAGAAGTAGGTGGAGATTACCCCGATCAATCCGAGCCAAAACAGTGTGTACAGGCCGAGGCCGAAGACGAAGTAGAATCCTATGATCGATCCGAGGATGAGACACAAGGTTGATACGATAAGGTGAGTTGAGGGCTTGATCAAGCCCGCTGTGAGGATTCGTCCGCCTCCCGCGAACGGGTTCTGGTGCTTGACCTGCTGATCGTTGCCGCTTTTGAAGTCGAAGTAATCATTGAACATGTTGCTGGCAATCTGAATCAGACTCGCGCCGAGCAAGGTCAGCCCAAAAATGGACCAGTTGAAGCGTCCAGCTAGTTCCCAGGCTATGACGCTTCCAAGGATGACCGGGACGAACGTTGCTTGCAGGAATGGGACTCGCATGGCCTTGAGCCATAAACCGATGAAGGGAGGTTTTTTCGCATCGATCGTTGGACTCGCCATTTCTCTCGATCTCTGTTTCGAGAGCCCGGACCCGCCGGAGGTGATATAAGCCTAATTCCCCGAACAGCGGGATCGAGAGGCAAAAGGCTAAAGCGTGTTCCGGAGGCCCACCACTGGATTCCTGATTACGGTAGAGAATATTGGCGGAAAACTGGGACGTAGTGGTTGTAGGTGCCGGCATTGCAGGCTGTATGACAGCCGGTACTATCGCTCTGAAGAGCAAGGGAAACATCAGAGTTCTGCTGATGGACAGAAATCCGCAGACAGAAGCAGGCAAGAAAACCGTTCTAGGATGGGTCTGCGGAGACGCCGTTGGCGAGCATCACATCAAGTACATTCACGATCACATCGGGACAACGTACGACAAGCCCGAGATGGAAAACCGGGTCACGGCTGTCTATGTTTACTCCCCTGACATGAAAGTCAGGGTTCCATTCGAAGGACCAGGATACGTTCTTGACCGGCCAAAATTCGCTCGACGATTACTCGATGATGCTCTCAAAGCTGGAGTAGAATTTCGTGGCGGAGTCCAAGCAACCGAGCTAATCCAGGAGAACGGGACCATTGTTGGACTTCACGGCCAGACTCTGGGGCCGGGGGCGAACCAGCCTTTCGAGATCAGATCGAAACTGATAATCGATACTTCCGGTATGGCAACGAAGCTGCGACGCGATCTCTCCGTTCCAAATCACATCGAGAAAGAGATCAACAAAGACGACGTCGAGCCGACTATGCGAATCAACGCGAAGCTCAGGGACGGCGTTGAAGTCGAACCATTCCACTGCGACATTTACTTGGACGCTGAAAAGGCTCCCGGTGGCTATCTCTGGCTGTTTCCGAAGTCAGAGGACAAGGTCAACATTGGGCTCGGGATCCAGCAGAAGAGAAGTCCCAAGCCGCTCAGTGCGCTGTTGAAAGACTGGCTTGCGGAGGACAATCGTTTCAAAGATCATCAACCTCTCAGCGACGACAGCAACCTTACAGGATCTTGGCAAGTCTCCGTCAGGCACCAGAACGATTGTTTGGTCGCGAACGGTTACATGATCTGCGGAGACGCGGCATGGTTCCCCAACCCGATAAGCGCAGGCGGTATTGGTCCCGGACTGATCGGTGGTGTGATGGCTGGTGAAACAGCGGTTCGTGCGATTGAGGCGAACGATTACAGCGAAAAACAGCTCTGGCAGTACAACCTAGACTTCGTCAACCATTACGGCAACAAGACAGCCGGGCTAGAAATATTCAGGATGTACCTCCAGACGCTGAACAACACTCAGATCAACTATGGAATGAGACACTTCCTCTCGTCTGATGAGGCGACAGACATCTCGCTCGGAGAGATGCCACATCTCTCAGCTTTCACAAAACTAGTCAAGCTGTTCCAGGGACTGGGATCCTACACAGCATTCCGCGGACTTACTTTCACTATGTCGCGGATGCGTGCGCTTAACGATCTCTACCAGAACTATCCGAAAGATCCCGCGCAGTTCGAGGCGTGGAAGGCGAAGGTTGACGCTTTGCTCGGTGCGGGTCGTGCCCGTTTCCACTAGGATCGCGAACAGTAACATCGTCAATAAATAAGGGCCGCCGGGAAGGCCCTCTTAGAGAGATTGCCTTCTCCAGAAATCAGCGCACCATTCGACTCTAGGCCTCAGGACGATCAGGCACTCGTCATGAACATGCTTTCTTCGGAATCGGACGCCACGTACAGCTTCCAGGGAATGAAGAGAAGGCTCGGCCTACACCAAGAGAAACTGACGAGAATTCTCAAGCGTCTCGAGGACGACAATCTAGTCCTGAAGACAGACGAGGGATACAAGGTTCTTCACCACTCGCGAAAAACGACACATCACCTGGAAGAGGGAGAACCGGTCATCAGAGGCCAACTTCCACCCGGAATTGATCCTGTTGCACTTACGTCGAAACTGAAAGGCCGATGGTTCAAGAATTTCCGATGGCTAGGCTATTCTACATGGGAGACAGGTCAGTCGCTTTACTGGATTACAGAGGATGGCCGTTTCCAGTTGGTTGTGCGGCTTGCTTCGAGTGAGATCTTGGTCTGGAGTCAGCCGACTAACGAGTTTGAGCCGAACTCTTCGATTGCTGCAGGTTACGAGCTGTTCGATCGGATCAGTCGAATATTACCGGAAAGCCAGGATAACAGCTAGGGTTCTGCAAAGTTTTCGTGGACTGGATAGCGTTCTCCCCAGTCAATATCCCAGACCCAATGATAGAGTATACTTGAGAAACATGCGAAAAACATCACTAGCAGACCGATACAGCTCAGGAATCTTTCGAGCAGACTGGCAGCCGATGGAGCGCCATCCGAGACCCTTGAAGCGACGGAATCCTAACGAGATGGGCAGGGCACCTGACAGAGCGCTCAGCGCTCCCCGTATTGACTAATCGTTTCCGATTCCTGATCTAAACTCCTCTACTCCTGCGGACTAGGCTCTCTGCGGTTCTGGTTTTCACATTCGGTCGGTCCAGAGTTCGAGAAAGAATGATTACAGGCTCTACCATTATTGTGGTGGAACCTGGTTCAGTTGACCACGCCTCGCCCAGTTCTTCTCTACGACAATGACTGTAGAATATGCTCCAGATTCGCGCGCTTTGCTAGCTCTCTTTCGCGTGGCTGGGTTGATACTGTTGGACTGTTTTCCGACAGAGGAAGAAGAATAAAGTCGGATTTCTTTCGTCCCGAGGATAGGCCGGATGAGATGTTTTGGCTTCTGTTCAGAGATATTGGGTATGGCGGCCGAAGTGGGCTTCTTCCACTCGCCAGAGAAGTAATCAGGGGTAGGGTTCTTTGAGCACGTCAAACGGTGAGAGCTGTCCAAGGCCGAGAAATGCTGTTCAGCGGGTCTTAGGCACCCTTCGTAGAGGGCGGGTCGTTAGAAGACGATCATCTACTGCTTCCGCCTAGTTTAGCCGTAGGCTCTTCTGGGCGTCATAACCAAGCGATCTACCCCATGCTTCGATGCTGTCCAAGATCTTCTTGGATCCGAACCAGCAGAGGGCTGTGAAAATCGCCTTGAACGCGGGGTTCAGTTTCATCAATGTCGGGGGCATCGAGTGTAGCTCTAGAACCGTGTGTCTCCAGCTTCGGTAGATTACCCAGAATCGTGCCTCATCCATTGCCTCGTCGATGTTGAAGAAGCTCTTGTTCTTCAAAACACCGAGCGGGACAAAACTGAGAGGTGTGACTGTAAAGTGTGCTTTGTTACCGATTTCTTTGGGAAGGCCTTTCTCCATGCGATCGATCAGGCGAACGGTCTCGATCGCGTCATCTGGTGTCTCTCCTGGCAGTCCGACGATGATGGTGTATGCTGGGAACCAGTAGTTCTCGTTGAATATTCTCGTCCCATTATAGATGACTTCTTGCCACTCGCTCGGGCTGAAAGGCTTCACTTTCAACGGCATGTATTTCCGAATAAGCTCTGTTGACCCTGTCTCGAGGCCGGATTGGATGCCGATGTACTTGTCATCCTTCGCGCGAACAGTCTCCGAGATCTCTTTGATGAGTTCGGGGTCGGCAGCAGCTGGGGCTGTTGTCCCGTGTGTCGGGTTGGCGTATGTGATTCCTCCCTGTGTCATGACTGTCTTGAAGAGATCTACGACAGCGTCGTGGTTGGGCATGAAGCCGTTCTTGTCTTCTAGCTTGTAGAGGAAAATGTCCTCGCTGTGAACCCAGACATTCGGGTTCCCTATCTTCCGGTTGACAGCGATCTCGCGCTCTATCTTGTCCTGCGGATAGTACTTTGCGATCCTTAGGTTTGGCTCGCAGAACTGGCAGTTGCGCCCGCAGCCCCTCATGACTTCGACGAGTCCATGGGTTGACGCGCCGACAATATCGGGTATCTGTTCGAGTTTTGGTCCGCGGGGGACGTGGATGAATTCTGGTGCGCCGTTGAACTCGATGTCCTTGTAAATGTCCTGTATGACATGGTCGCATTCACCGATTACGGTGTGATTGACGCCGAGGTTATGTGTGACCTGGTCTTTGGTCTCCATTTGCCAGGCACCGGACCCTCCTAGGACGAGCTTGGCCTTGGGGAATCGTTTGCGTGCCTCGTTGATCCGATAGACTAGCTCAAGGAACTTCTTCTTGGTGTAAGCTGTGAGCTGGCCCCCGTCTGTGAACATCATGCTGACGGGACCAAGGCCTAACGGGTCCATTGTTGAGATTCCGATGATACGTGTGTCCTCGTCTACGAACTTTGAAACATGATCAGGATGAGCGACGACAACTTCCTCAGGCTTGTAAGTACGGAGGATCGAGGCCTCGAGTTTTCTCAGCCCGTACGGGGCCATCCTAGCGACTCCGTTGTCATGTTTGACCTGTGGGGAAAGAAAATCGAAAACGATCCGGGGAACTTTCTCGGCGGGGGCACAGCTGAAGAATGGGAGTAGGGGTATGCCCCAGTACTCGCTCATCTGGGTTGCGTCTGCTGTGAGCACTATTCTTGCCATTCACTTAGTCCCTTAACACTTCTAACTAGGATTAGGTCTCTCTATTCTAACCGGTTTCCTCTAAGACAGGGGGTTTTCGAAGCAGTGGATATTTTAAACTAGTGTTAATCCGTCTCATCTGACACGGACGATTAAAGACATAGGGCCGCGGTTTCTTGCTCAATCGTGGAGAGGGGCTTAGGATGTCCAAGACTCTACAGAACACTCTGCGGCAATGGATTGAGTCCAATCCCACCGTAAAGTCGTCTACAGTCTCACAGAGAAAGGGCATGATCTAGGAGACATAATGGGCGCGTATCGGCGCTGGGGCGAGAAATGGACCCGGAGCATCGTCCGTTCGCTACCTTACCCGAAACAAGCCAGCACTCTCCGACCACTCTCTAGATAGGAACAGGAGTCCCGCATTTCCTGCAGAACTCTCCTCCAGCAGGAACCGTGGCCCCGCAGTTCTGACAGACCCACTCGATAGTGGGAACCTTCCGTGCTTCAGCCTGGACTCTCGCGGCACGTTGATGCAGATAGAACATGTCGAAAATAAGGGCGCAAAACGCAACTGCGATCCCAGCGAGAAACAGGTAGTATCCGGTCTGGAATCCCCACGTCTCTATGATTGGGAATGATTGCGCTGGATTGTTTATCGGCGCTGGATTGTCATTGCAGGTCCCAGCTAACCCGTGGATACATGCTGGGCTCCATGCTGAGTGCCCGATCCTGACTGCATTGAAGACTACACCAATGTAGCTGGACGCGACGAGAAGGGAGAGCACCCATCCAACACCAAGATATCGCGTGTACTTGAGATCCGTCCCGACAAGGGCAAGAAGCGCTGTCGCCAGCGCAATAGTGCCGATGATTGATGTGCCAGCCGAGAGAGGCTGGCTCAGATTGTTTACCCAGGAATAGGACTGTCCGTAGGTGAGGAAAACAAGAGGACCTGCCCATGTTGTCCAACGAAACGAGTAGGAGATTCCGAAGCTCGGACCAGACACGTCCAAGCCCCACCATGGAAAGAACGTGCTGACAACAATAATCCCAGCTGCGACAAGAGATAGAAAATTCCACTTCAGCAGATCCTTAGGCCGCACAGGAAAGATTGAGGCCTGACGAGGATTTTAGATTTCATGTGCAGTTTGTTAAGGGGCAGGCTTAGCCTACTCAAACTGCCTTATGCAGGCGATTGGATGAGAGGGATTTAGTGAAGATCATGGAAACCCATGAAATTCAACTTGTCAGTTTTGACGGCTTAACTAGTGTTTACGGTCAATCGGAAAATCGTCAATTAGTATCGATTGCTAGCCATTCTGGACCAGAAGTAAATCGCAAAGCCTAGATCAGAGGATTCTCCGGAAGATCTTCTCGATCAGTATCCAATGCCTATCTCTCTCAGTAATCGGGTCGCGTCTACACATGCAACGACTAGGGTCTCGCAAATACAAGTCTATGAGAGCAGAGAGAATCACGTGCTCGCGCCTCTCCAAACGAGCGATGGCCATAAATCAGACAGCGGCTCTCTAGCAGGAACATGCAAGCCACTACGAACATCCAAGTCGGAGCAAAAGCGCCGGAATTTACATCTCTCCTCACAACAGGTGACGTTGTGAAACTGAATGACTACAAGGGCAAGAAAGTTGTCCTCTACTTCTATCCAAAGGACGATACGCCAGGCTGTACTGTCGAGGCTTGCGGTCTCAGAGACCAGTACGAGAAAATCCGCGGTCTAGGTGCAGAGATTCTCGGTGTTAGCACTGACAATGTTGCCTCGCACCAACACTTCACGAAGAAGTTCGACCTGCCATTCCAGCTCGTTGCTGACTCGGACAAGAGCATCACGAAGGCGTACGGTGTATTGAACGAGAATTCAGGAAACGCGCGACGTGTCACGTTCATTATCGACGAAAAAGGTGTCGTCGAGAAAGTGTTCGATCCAGTCAAGGCGGCCGAGCACACGCAACAAGTCGTTAACGCCCTGTCCTAGAGCGTTCTATCGTTCTAGCCCGCGTTCTTGGCGGGTATTGTGTATTGGATTTTCACGAGTTCTCCCTTATCGAAGGGCGGGTTCCTTTGTCCAAGCCTCTCGTAGGCTAGTCGCGGGATCGATATGTCAGCGAGGAAGAGCTGACCGAGATATTTTCTCGCACGATATTCGAGGAATCCCGTTTTCGGGAGGGCCAGTGTAAGGGTCGCGCTGGCTTTGATGCATGGATCGTATGGTTCACCTGTTGTCGCGTTCATTCCTGAGGGAATGTCGATGGCCAGAATCGGGCGGCCACTTTTGTTGGCGTCTCTGATGATTGATCCGACTTTGTCTCGAGGGTTGCCATCAAGTCCGTACCCTATCAGCCCATCAATGAGAAGATCATAGTCTTTCAGGTCATATTCAGTGAGGGTTTCAAGCCCCATTTTCTCTAGAATCTGAAATTGTCGCATGGGGACCTCTCTGATCTTGTCCGTAGGTACTCCTAGAATTAGGTCGACATCAGCGCCCCAATTTGCTAGATGCCTAGCAGCGACCATTCCATCACCGCCATTGTTCCCTCCTCCCAGCAGACACCCAACCAGTTTCCGGGAAATGTTCCCTTCGAGCATCTGCCGTGCCAGATTTGCGGTGGCTCGTCCCGCGTTCTCCATTAAGAGTCGTTCATCAATGTTGAACTCGTTGATCGCGGAGTCGTCAAGTCTCCGCATCTCCTCAGTGGTGAGGTAGACTATTCCAGATTTTTCTTTCACATGTCCGCTCCTCCGAAGGGCTAGTTGGACGGTGGATTTGGAATATTCAATACTTGAGGGTTTGTGAGGATTTCTATGCATTCGCAGTTTTTCATTGTTGGTGTTCGGGCTCTGGGACGGGACTGGGTCCGGGGCCAAGTCCAAGATGTCTGTCGAGGTTCGTGATGGGCGGGTTTACTGGGTTGGACCCGCTACGGATTGGAATGGCAGTCGGGGTGGTGTTAGGGTCGTCGATGGTAGGGCAAGGACACTGATCCCCGGGATGATGGATTGTCATGTTCACTATAGTGGTCCTGGTGGACCCGAGTGGATAGCACGGTTTACCGATCCTTTGCCTGAGATCTCGATGCGCGCTGTGGAGCTTGCTGAGACAAGTCTGCGGAGTGGTGTTACGACGGCACGTGATGTGGGGGCTCCGCTTGGTGTTAGCATTAGACTGGCTCGAGCCGCTCGATCCGGGGAAAGCCTTGCCCCGAACATTCGGGCCGCAGGAACATGGATCGCTCATCGCGGGACCTACGTTTCTTTTGCTAGATTGTTCAGCGAACCTGGCGAGTTGCGAGAAGCGATCAAGACTGAGATCGAGGAGGGGGTTGATTTGATCAAAGTAGCTTTGGCCGGCTGGAACGAGGGTGCGCGTCCGAAAGATTCGCCAGATATTCCTTTCAGCGAGAAATTGCTGTCTATTGCTGTCGACGAGGCTCACAAAGCTGGGTTCAAGATCGCATGTCACGCGAACGATCCTACGAGCTGTCGTATCGCAGCACATGCTGGTGTTGACTCTCTCGAGCACGGGATGTTTCTGAAAGCAGATGAGCTGGAGGCGATGGCGGAGAACAAGACCTTCCTTGTCCCGACAATGTCTGTCTGGGATGCAATGGCGTACTATGCGCGCGCTGTCGATTGGCCCGAGGCTCGCAGGAAAAGGGCCGAGGATCTTCGAGAAGGGTCTCGCGCCGCAGTGGCAGGCGCGATCAAGACCGGCGTGAAAATAGCTCTTGGAACTGATGCGGGTGGTGGAGCCGCTCGTCATGGAAGGATTGCGAGAGAAGCCGAGCTGATGGCTGAGTGTGGCATGGACCCGCAGAGTGCGCTTGTCGCGGCCACGTCGAACGCTGCAACCCTGATCGGTGAGAATGAACGAGGGACTATCGAGAAGGGCAAAGTCGCTGACATGGTCTTGCTGGATCGAAATCCTCTCGAAGATATCAGTGCACTACGCCTTGTCGCGGCGGTCTTCAAGGAAGGACGACGAATCACTTAGTCGCCCGGGGATCGGGAGACTGCTTCTGGTATTCGCGAACTAATTCTTGGAATGAGGGGAGAGTTTTCTTCTGAGTCTCTTCAATGGGCTCGGTTCGATTCTTGAGCCCGTATCTTAGAAACGCGAGGAGAACAAACGCGGCATCCTCTCCCCGTGAAGTCAGTCGATAGGTAACTTGATCTGCTTTCACTGTTCTCTCGATTAATCCCTCTTTCTGCATGTTCCGAAGACGACGTGAAAGCACTCGCGGGGTAAGCCCAGGATTGTTCCGCAAGATCTGACCGAATCTCTCGAGTCTCAGGAATCCAATGTCTCTCAAGACCAGGAGGGTCCATTTCGCCCCGAGGGCTTTCACGCTTCCACGTATGGGGTCCTGTTGGTAGAGGAGTCTGGGCATGGGTTTTCTAGCGGTTGGCTTGGACCGGCGCATTAGTCTGGCAGTATCCTTCTAGCCCCTGCCTAGGATATTAGTATCCTATGGATACTGGGCACTATCGAGGAACAAGAAACATGCAAGCAACAAAGTCTCAGAGCGAAATCGCCCTGAAGTACTTCGATCACTGGGCAAAGAAAGAATACGACGCAAGCGCACGCTACCTTGACGAGCATCTCTCGTTCACTGGGCCGATTGACAAGTTCAACAATGCACACGACTATCTGCAATCGATTCAGCGCTTATCACAGATTGTTACTGGGGTTCACAAGAGGAAGACCTTCATCGAAGGAAACGATGTCTGCGTCGTTTACGATCTGGCCACGAGCACGCCTGCAGGGACGGTTCCGTGTGCTGAGTGGATTCACGCGGAGGATGGAAAGGTCAAGTCGATACAGGTTTTCTTCGACGCGAGACCCTTCGCCGCGATGTTCGCCCACAAAAGCTAGCTAGAAGATCAAATAATCTACCAGTTTCCCTTTTTTTCGGAGCCTGAATAATGAGCCGAACAAATTCCAAGACGCCCGCTCGAGGAAATGTTGCTTTCACGGAACTCGCTAGTACGAATCCTGGGGAAACGAGGAGATTCCTCGAGGAAGCGTTCGGCTGGAAATTCGACTCTGTTCAGATGCCTACTGGACCCTATCTGACTTTCCAGAATCCTAACGGTACAACTGTTGGGATTAGGCCAGCCCAGAAGGCTGAGGTTCCGGGAAGCACAAACTATGTTCGGGTTGAAGATCTAGACGCAGCAGAACGGATGATCAAGCAGAAAGGAGCAAAGATCGTCCTGCCACGCACTGATATCCCTCAGATGGGCAGCTTCTTCTGGTTCCAGATACCGTCAGGACCGATTACGGCTTGTTGGCAAGACGCAAAACAATCCTAGTCTGGAAGTTGGTGGACCCGGTTGGGATTTTGGACGCAGATGGGTTCGGATTCCGCCGTGGGTATCTCTCGCCGGTCAGTCATCCGCCGGGTTCTTTACTCGAACTTCTTGCTCTTCTCGCTCGGAGGTGGCGTCGGCATCAGCGCGGGTTTCCTGTGCCTTGGTTGGTACCAGTAGAGTAGGACCGCCA
>CAYRXJ010000021.1:0-13782 GCA_964428235.1 uncultured Candidatus Bathyarchaeia archaeon
CGGAGATTTCTCTGCCCGGCTGATCATGTTGCGGGGGCTGGGACGCATGGACAAGCTAACAGTGGAGAAAAGATTGTTGGCCGCCGCAGGCCGGGTCTATGGCAGACCGATGACCGAGCAGCGATTGCACGTTATTGCTGAACGGTACGGGAAGTGGAAGGGCTATTGGGCTTACTATCTCAGAACAGCCTCTGGACCCTAGCGGCCCGATTATGGACTGTTAGAAATCGGTACACTAACGAGGAACGGGTAGGGCGCGATCGGTTGACAGCAAATCCCGTTTACCGGGGAATAGAGCGGTACGTTTGATATTGCCTGGGCGACATTCATTCCGACAATCACCTTGCCGAATACGGTGTATTTACCGTCGAGCGCACTGTTGTCAACCAGATTGATGAAGAATTGCGAACTGCCACTGTTCGGAGCCCCTGTATTTGCCATTGCCAGATAGCCAGCATAATTGTGCAGGCTGGGAACGATCTCGTCCTGGATTGTTGTGGACCCATGCTGTCCCCAAGTGCTGTTGCTACCTCCACCATTCGCCGTTGTTGGATCGCCGACTTGGATCACGAATCCGGGACTTATTCGGTGCCAAACTAGGTTAGAGTAGAAACTAGATTTCGCCAAGTTCACAAAGTTCGTGACTGTGATGGGCGTCATGCTCTGATAGGGCTCGACTTGTATCAAGCCCTTTGACGTTTTGAGTTTGGCGTAGACGATGGCCGGTTGCTGTTGCGACATGGCGTAAACATAGGCGCCAACCCCGATAATAGCTATGAGAGCAATCGCCAGAATGAGATAGAGCCTTCCCCTCCCCTGGCGCTTCCTAGACTTCTGTAGTATCGCTTGCTTCCGAGCAGATGGCATTGCGCTAGCAAGCTAAAGGAATGAAAAACCCGGTTGAAATATGATTCGGTCAGAGCCGATTTCTTTTGAAGCCTCAAAGGGTCATACACTGGTACTCGTTCGAGCACGGGGATCCCATCGTGGCCCAGAGCTTTCTAGCTGGCAGGTCCATTATCACGGAGACCACCGTCTCGTATCTCTCGTACTCCGGTAGTTTCAGGTTCGAGTGACGGCACACTGACTCTGGTTTCCCGTAATGGTCCCGCAGAAAGGTCATTGTTCGTTCCAGATCTAGCTTCTCTCCTACTCTAACGGACGAGTCCAATAGTTTTTGGATACGACGAAAACGCTGGAGTGTTGACAATCGTTCCTCGTCTAGAACCTGTTTGACTCCGAGAACCTTGGGGTCAGAGAAGTGGTTGGTGTGGGCGACCGCTCCTCGGTCAGGCTGTAATTCGCAGACGGCTTCGGGCGCTGTTTCAATGTCAACGCCTCTGCCGGGGCCAGTTTTCTTCTGCTGTCAGAGGATGAAGTTGGCCGAACAATTTCTCTGATCCTTTCCGATAATCCTGCTTGCTTGAGCGAGGGTTTTTGATCGGAGAATCTCCCAGCATCGTACGTGGAAGGGTTTCTTGAGTCGTGCCCAGTCGTCTTTGCTCGATACTATCCCGTTGATCAAGAGGCCCAGTCCTTCCGAATTGATTCCGATTTTTCCACCCACGACTCCTGCTTCAGTGAAGGACAACGTGTCGGGTCCGTTCGGGTTTTTGACTTTGAGGAAGAGGGCTTTGACTTCGGGTATCCAGTCCCAGTTCTGCGCCATCATCAAGTGACCATTCTTCACAGACGATGGAAGAGTTGCAAAGGCTGTGCAACCGAAAGTCTTCGGTACAGGCTTCAATCCTATCTTCGAAAACTGACTGTACATCAGCTCGTAGCGGACATTGAGGGCAGTGATGTCGAGGAGTTCCTGGCCTGACCCCGCAGCGACTCCTTTCATAGTCTCCGCATATTCAGGACTATCCCTCTCGATCACATCCAGAAACTTTGCTGCTCTCTCGATCGCAAGATCGTGAGTTAGCTCTGTCTCTTTCTTGAACCGGCGGAAATAGACCGAAAGATTCTGTTCGATTTCTTGACGGGCTCTTTTCCCGTGCGAATACCCTATTTGGCGTGGGGTTCCTTTGAGGTTGAGAAGCGGTAGATCAGATTTCATTTCTGGCCTATTCTAGGAGAGGTTCTTTTCCATTGTGATCCAGCCGACCTCGCGCTTGAAGCCGAGCTTGATGTTGATCCCGAGCATGGCCTTGTTGGTTGAATCATTCCATGTCTTCAGTTTCTCGTACTTGTGACTCCTAGAGTAATCGATTACGCGGAGTTTGAGGGCGAGTGCTATTCCATGTCCACGATATTCTCTGAGAACTCCTGTTAGTCCTTGATAGAGCCAGTTCGGGTGTTTTTGGTCCCGCCATACGGTGCTCATTCCGACGTACTTGTTGCCGTCTTTCGCGATCATGTATCCCTCGGGGACAAGGTTCGGGTTCTTCATCTCGAAAGCTGACCACTGCTCGAAGGAGACCGGAGTGAACTTTTCGGGGCGAGGAATGTCTTCAGAGACCGTTTCTACGAGCGCGTGGAGTTTTCGATAGCACTCGGGATCATTCTTGATCTCTTCCGCAAGAGTTGTAAAATGGATATTGTGTTGGGATGCCATCTCGACATACTTGTGGAACAATGACTGGTTGACGGTTGCAGGGTTCAGCCGTGACTCCCAAGCACGCATCTTCTCATGGAACCCGCGGTCAGTAGCGAATTTTATCGGGCCTGGCATATCTTCCTTGACACCAGTCCAACACGTGATGGTCCCAAGAGTCTTGAAATCCTCGCTTAACCGGTTGTATAGTGCCGATCCGATTCCCTTTCTCTGATGTTTGGCGTCGACAAGGATGTCGAACCAGAGTTTCTTTGGATGATACATCCACGGGATGTTTTGGATTTGGAGGAACCCGACCGGCTCCTTCGCATCTTGAGTCACGCATGAATATCGTTTGAAATAATATTTCGACTTGTCAAGACTTTCATCCTCGAATTTCCACTCCTCTGGAGTCCGGTCATAGTCGGGAAATATGCTGCCGAAAACCTGGGCCATGCGTGGATAATCCTCTGGCCCGAACTCGCGCACTTCAATGGGGAGTGTCCACTGTCCCGACATGAAACACGTGAAGTCAACTTCGCAGATTAAACCTTTGTAAGATCCTAGGGCTCCATGACTCATGCGGTTGTTCTTGGGCGAGTCTCTTGATGAATGGATCACGGCACTCCCGAACGTAACTAAAGCGCCCCATAGGTTCGGTGGAACAGAGTACCAGATCCACGGCTTAGAGTTCATGCACAGTCACGGACCCAGCTACTTGGACATCAGACTCTCCAAGGAGGACCAAGAGGTAGTTCTGAAAGCAGGAAAGGCGGAGCAACATCGGTTCGCACCTCAAGCTGGATGGATCACCCTCAGAATCAGACAGGAAAAAGATACCGAGACTGCGAGAGAACTTGTCAAGCTGGCCTACGATCACGCAACTAAACTAATGGCAGAACACAAAGCCCGTCGCGAGCCAAAACAGAGCGAGCTAGTACCCTAGGACTTCCTAAGTTTGACTAGAAAGTGTGCCCTGTTCCCGCCAGTTTGAACCGGAATCAACCTCTCAGTGAAAGAAACAAGTTCAAATCTTTCGAAATTGAATTCGAGTTCGTTGCGCGTGAAAAAGTGGTGTACGATTCCTCTCTCATCGCCTTCGGTGAAAACATAGGTGTTGGGCTCGATGTTTTTCCCGTTGCCTTTCCTGAAGTCCGAGTCTGATAGCGCGATGACGAACGCCAGCGCTCTCTTCCTCATAACCCGGTGAAGCTCACCTATAGCCTGATGAATCTCGGCGGCTTTTCCATGATGCAGTACGTTTGTGCAAACGACCGAGTCAAAGTAGTCGTCGATGAATGGAAGTTTCCACATCTCATGATTGACAAGGAACACGTTCTTGAGTGAAGCTGCCTTTACCCGACCATCAAGTGCCTCGAGAGCAGTCTTGGAGATATCGAGACCTGTTACTTGGAATCCTTGCTCTGCTAAGAGTATCGAGTGACGACCTGCTCCACAGCCTAGATCAAGAACTCTGCTCGCTTTTTCCCGCTTGAGGTCCTCGGCGAACTCGACAACCTCGCTAAGGGCGGGTGAGGACTCTGCCCACCGTCCTTCTCTCCAGGCAAGCTCCCAGGGATGCGATTGAGTCATTGTCAAGGGACCCTTTTTTTTCGAACAGCGCGAATAGCGAACAGCCCTTCTTCATCCCGACCGATTCTAATATCGGATCCCTCTCTAGGGATATGGAGTTCCAGCTTGGAGTCTCGACTTGCGAAGCCAGCAGTCTGCGTTCTTGCTGGACTGCTATTGATGGGAGTCGGATATGGATTTCTCACTCCCCAACCCTCGGGGTCCTGTGTCCTACGTTCGAGTACAATACCGTGCCCGACGAATCCAGTCTCAGATACTGCTTTCTGGGTTGGAATCGGATTCTTCCTCCTTGGAATAGTTGCAACAGCTGCGAGCTTCGCCTGGCTGTACCGACTCTATCTCCGCAAACCAATCGATAAGTCGCAAGTCGCTAGTACACAACTGAGCCGGGAGTAGAACCTGTGAAACCTCGTTCCCCGAGGATAGTTGAGAAAAAAACTGCAGCGAAGCCCAGTAAGAACACGGTGAACCCTGCCTTTGAACCAGTTGTTTCGGCCTTCTCCGGAGATTCGCAGGTTCGTTTGGGAAGAATGGGTGGGAACGTGCTAACGGTCAATGGGAAAATGTTTGCGATGTTGAGGCATGGAGAACTAGTTCTCAAGTTGCCAGGTGAGCGAATAGAAGAGCTTTCTCTTTTGAAGGTGGGGAGGCGTCACGATGTCGGAAATGGCGTGATGACATACAACTGGTTCACCGTGGAAGAGCCGGGGAAGTGGATCAAACTAGCTCGGGAATCTTGCGACTTCGTAAAAGAAGGAAGTCGCTGAGCAGTGTGTAGATTTACTCGCTTACGAGCCCTGGGCTGAAAGCATTCGTCAGTGTCGTGAGCCGATCATAAGCGGTTCGATGCCGCAGCACGACTTTCTCCGATTTGCCATTGACGGGTGTGAAGGTGATGTGACCGGACCCGAAAGCTCCCGGTTTCTTGAGTTCGATCTTCTTGATCTGATCCTTGGCGATGTCGAACTCTTTCATCCCATCTAGCCAGTTGATAGTTCGAGTGCTCTCTTCTGGTGACAGCTGTGGCATGAGTTGCCCTTCGACGAATCCTGCCATTGTGCCAATTGCTCCTCCACCATGACTTCCGAGGTCAATCCCGATTACCCGCATGGTTGTGAAGTACAATCCATAGCCGATCTTGTTGAAGCCTCGGGCCAGAAAACCGCCTGCGAAACCGCCGAGAAAAGATTCGCCGTCCAAGATCAAGGCGCTCTCGGAAGAGGAGTAGGTTGTTATGGTTAGATAAGAAATCTGTACCTGAGCCCCACAAAATCGGGTAGACAGGATTGAGATAGACAGATTAGAGAGCATTACGAAGACCACTGCAGGGTCACATTGCAGGTAGAAGAGAGACGGGTTTCCTCGGGGTCTGCGCCGCCAGCTACTCCTAAGCGCCCGGTCGTAGATACGTACCATGGCGTCAAGGTTGTGGACGACTATCAATGGTTAGAGGACTATGCGAACGAGGAGGTCCGCAAGTGGACGCAAGAACAGAACCAGTACTGTCGAAGTTTCCTGGACAAGATCCCTGTCAAGGGTAAGTTGCTCTCACGCGTTAGAGATCTTGTGATGGCGGTCTCCGCCGACTACCTTGGCCTGCAATATCAGAATGGCCGGCTGTTCGCTCTAAAGTCTCAACCACCCAAGCAACAATTGTTCCTAGTCTCTCTGGTCTCAGCGGATGACCTCTCTTCTGAGAAGGTGATCATGGACCCTAACGAGATGGATCCAAAGGGAAAAACAAGTATCGATTTCTTCGAAGCATCACTCGATGGAAAACACGTGGCGCTCTCACTATCATCCGGAGGAACCGAGGAAGGAAGCATCCACATCTACAACAGTGAAACAGGAGAGAAGCTTCCCGACATCATTCCAGGAGTGCAATACCCGACGGGTGGAGGGAGCGTTACATGGAATGCTGATTCGACCGGTCTGTACTACACTCGTTATCCGGCGCCCGGTGAATGGCCAGAGGCAGACGCTCATTTCTACCAGCAGGTCTACTATCACAAGCTGGGGACTCCGCTCAGCGAAGACAAGTATGTGATCGGGAAGGACTTTGTCCGGATTGCTGAGGTAAAGCTCTCCACGAGCAAAGATGGACACTACATCTTGGCAACTGTTGCTAATGGTGATGGTGGAGAGTTCGAACATCATCTGATGAATCCGAAGGGTGAATGGGCGAGAATAACCGAATTTCAGGATCAAGTGACCAGAGCGGCTCTTGGACCAGATGGCTACCTATACCTGCTATCTAGAAATGGTTCTCCGAACGGCAAGATCCTTAGGATCAGACTAGATAATCCGAAGCTCAACGAGGCGCAAATCGTCGTTCCTGAATCGAAGGTTGCGATCGACGACTTTGAGCCCGCGAACCATCGACTCTATGTGACAGTCATCGATGGTGGTCCTTCCGAGATTAGGATCTACAACCACGATGGATGGGTGATGACTCAATTGGGTGTCGAGCCTGTCTCGTCTGTTGACCAGACCTTGGCGTTGGAAGATGACCAGCTTCTCTTTCGTAATGAGACCTTCATCACTCCGGCCGCTTGGTTCCTTTACGATACATCAACGGGATCAAAGACGAAGACCGCGATGTTTGTCAAAGCACCTGCCGATTTTAGTGACTGCGAGGTCGTCCGAGAATACGCAACGTCAAAGGATGGGACTCGCGTCCCGCTTAACATTCTCAAACGCAAAAACCTCAGGCTGGACGGCAAGAATCCGGCTCTCCTGACCGGATACGGAGGCTATGGGCTCAGCATGACACCTTACTTCCGGGTGAGGCGTCGAGTGTGGCTGGACGCAGGCGGGATCTACGTGGTTGCTAACCTTCGCGGTGGAGGCGAATATGGAGAGGACTGGCACAAGCAGGGCAACTTGACAAAGAAACAGAACGTCTTCGACGATTTCATAGCATGCGCAGAACATCTTGTCAAAGAAGGCTACACTAGCCATAGCAAGCTCGCCATCGAAGGCGGTAGCAACGGAGGTCTCCTGATGGGAGCAGTGTTGACCCAGCATCCGGAGCTGTTCGGCGCGGTCATTGCCTATGTGGGATTGTTTGATTCGCTAAGAACCGAGCTCGAGCCGAACGGAGAATACAACATAACAGAATTTGGGACTGTGAAAGACCTAGACCAGTTCAACGCGCTCTACGCTTACTCACCTTACCATCATGTTGTCGACGGGACAAACTATCCACCCGTTCTGCTCACAACAGGGGAGAATGACAATCGGGTGAGTCCGTCAAACTCGCGAAAGATGACTGCGCGACTCCAAGCGGCCACGCGATCGGACCAGCCAGTTCTCCTTAGGGTCAACATCTCCGCAGGACACGGAATGGGAACTGCCCTCGACGACCAGATACTAGAACTAGCAGATGGCTTCGCATTTCTCTTCGATAGACTGGGAATGAAAATATCCTAGGCAATTCTTCCGTTCCTGTGGCGACCTGAATAATTCTCTAGTTTAGAAGAGCTCTCTCGATATGCTTTCGATTTGCAAAGCTCCAGCGGGCTGCGGCCGAGTACAACTTCAAACTCCCGAGTCTTGCTCTTTCAGGGTCATTTCTCAACATCCAATAGGCAAACGCGAAATCCTCGACGCACCCTGAGACCAGAAGGTCCGGAATCAGCTGAATCTCCTTCTTCGATAGCGGATGCAATCGGTGATAATGTTGTAGAAATCGACCCGCACGTTCAAGGTCAATGCGATCCTTTGATCTTTGATCTCTACAAGTGAAGAGCAATGTCACAGCAATGTCATTAGCGATAGGTTCTCTGGATCGGCTGACATTTTCGAAATCTATGAGTCCAGTAAGCTTCCCATCTTTCCAAAGCAGATTTTCGGGAATAATGTCTCTGTGAATGTGGTACCGCTTGATACTTCGGTAAGGACTATCGTCCAGACTGTCCAGCAATTTGATAACTTCGGATGATTCCTCCATGAAAATCGAGTCTCGAAGAAGAGTCCGACGGCGTCCGCATTGGATTTCGGACCTAAACCGATTCATTTCTCTCAATATGGGTCCCTTGTTGAATAGGTCTGGAGTTAGAATCGGATTTTGAAGGTTGGATTCTTCAATCATGTGATGATATTGGGCCATCATTGTGGCAAGTTGTCGAAGCTGCTGCAGACTGGGCTTATCAATCACTTGGCCATCAATGAATTTGTAGAGCCAGTAGAAGTGTCCACGGATTCGCGTGTAGAGTTTGCCGCTAGAGCTTGGAACCGGTAATGGAACCTGGTATTGGAAACCATCATTCCTCAAACGATCTAGATAGGAGAACTCGAATTCTAGATCCTTGGAGTTCTTGTAGTGCTCACTTGACATGACTTGTCGTAGAACATACTTTCCACTCTTTGTTCGAAGAATCCAGTTGTGATTGATCTCTCCCCTCTTGACAAGCGTCCAGCTCTCGATCTTGCCAAGGTCCCATTTTGAAAGTGCGTCCCGGGCTTCCTTCGGAGGACGCAAGCCTCGTTCTTTGCCCTAGTCGAGTCCCGAGTAAGAGGGAATGATGCTCTTCGCGAATTCTTTGATATTGTCTAGGAATCCTGTTCTGTGCAGTGGTGTGATGTAGTAGAGTGCTCCGTCTCTGGCGGCCTTCTCGACGTCTTGGCCGATAGCCTTCAGGTCGAACTTCTCGGCTCGATAGTTAGCAACAGACCCCGCTGCAAACAGGATCTTGTCTTCACGATGAAATCTCCTGGCTTCCTGTTTGACTATCTGCCGAGCTTTTTCCATCGGGACCTGGACCCAAGGTGGAATATGACAGATGTCAGAATACTGACCGGCCAATCTTAGCATCCGGGTCCCAACACCGCCGAACATCAGGGGCGGATGCGGTTTCTGAACAGGTTTGGGATCTAGAATCGCCCCTTTCGCGTGGTAATGTTTTCCTTTGAAGTCAACTTTTGGTTTTTCCCAGAGTTGGAGGATTAGATCGACTCCCTCCCGGGTCTTGTCGACGCGCGTTTTCGAGTCTTCCCATGTGCTGTAGCCTTCGAACTCTGTCTGCGACCATCCTGCCCCAACACCGAGAATTGCACGTCCGGACGAGAGAATGTCCATCGTCGCAACCATCTTGGCCAACATTCCGGGCGGGCGAAATGGAATCGGAGTAACGATTGTTCCTAGTTTGATCTTCTTAGTCTTCGCGGCAAGATACGTGAGAGCGATCCAGGTGTCAACAGTAGAATCCTTCTGTTGTTGTAAACCGTAGCTTTCAGCCCACATGTAATGGTCCGGCATAACAGCGCCCCAGAACCCCAGCTTGTCCGCCAGCTGAACTGCCTGTTCGGCTTGGTTCCAGCCGCTGTACCAGTTCCCAAGACCGGAAAGAATGAACTTCAAGTCTAAACTTCCCTCGACTGGCCGCTATTTATCTCAACTAAGAGACATTCTACCAGTCTTGAAACTCATCTTCATCTACGGACCCCCGGCATCAGGCAAGCTCACAGTCGCAACCCGACTTGCCAATCTAACGGGCTTCAAACTCTTCCACAACCATGTCTCGATAGAGTTCGTTCGATCAATCTTTGAATTCGGGACGAAGCCGTTCCAGCGTCTTGTTGACAAATATCGTTTCGAAATGCTAGAAGGGGCCGCGAAGGCGAGGATCGACACGATCTTCACCTTCGTCTACGGCAAAGGAATAGATGACAAGTTTGTCAAACAAATCGTCCAAAAGATCAGAAAGAACCGCGGACGAGTCTGCTTCGTACGACTCCATTGCGACCGCGAAGAACTGATCAGACGTGTGAGAGAGGATCAACGGAAGACAATGGGAAAAATAACCAGCGAGAAAATACTAAGAGACTTATTTCGAAAACATGATCTCGACCAAGAGATTCCCTTCTACAAGAGCCTGACCATTGATACAACTGGCCAGTCTGCCCGTAGTGCGGCAAGAGCGATAGTGAGTCATTACAAGATCGAGATCAGAAAAACCGATGGCTAATTCTTCAGTTCCTTCAAGCACTGCTTAGCGATCGTTAGTCTCTGAATGTCGTTGGTTCCCTCATAGGTCTTGATGATCTGCGAATCTCGCAGGAACCGTTCGACTGGATATTCAGTGGCGACACCGTATCCACCGTGTATCATCATCGCGAGCAGGGCCAGTTTCTCAGCAGCTTCGGTCGATGTGACCTTTGCGATAGAAGATGCTTTTACGAATTCTTTTCCTTGGTCTTTCTGTGACGCCGCCCAGTAGGTCAAGAGTCGTGCAGTGTGTAATCCCATCGCCATCTCCGCAATCTTGTACTGGACTTGTTGAAAATCGACAAGAGGTCTGTCAAAACTAGTTCTTGTTTGCGCGTAACTCACCGCAGCCTCGTAGGCCGCCTGGCAAATCCCTACACCTTGCGCGGCAACATCGATTCTTCCCCGGTCGTATGTTTTCACTCCGATGTAGAAGCCATCTCCCTCTTTTCCGAGCAGATTGGCCGTAGGAACCTTCACATGATCCAGCACTAGCTCAGATGGTTGCGATCCACGGAGTCCAGTTGTCTCGATCTTTCCCGCATGTGAGAATCCCTCTGTTCCACGTTCGACCAGGAACGCGCTGAGACCCTTGTGTCGCTCCTGCTTGCTTGGTGCGGGGCTGGTCCTTGCAAATACCAAGTAGAGATCAGCGATCTAACCATTCGTCATGAACGTCTTTCGTCGGGAAATCTCCCAGTGGGTCCCGTGCAGTTTCGCGGTAGTCTTGATACCTGCCACGTCAGATCCGGCGCCCGGCTCCGTCATTGCGTGAGCCCCAAATTTCTCGCCAGAGACCATCGGGACAAGATACCGTTTCTTCTGCTCCTCATTCCCCCACTCGCTTATCGGCTCAGAAACAAGATGACTCGCAACGAAAACCGTTGAACACGCGGCATTGACGCGCGCGATCTCCTCGAGGGCGATGACCATCGAGAGCATATCCGCGCCAAGCCCACCATATTCCTCCTTGAACGTGATAGCAGTCAGACCGAGCTTCGCAATCTGATTCAACAAATCCTTCGGGATCTGGTTCTTCCGATCAATCTCCGCAGCAACCGGCCGAATATGCTTCTCGGCAAAATCACGAATCGTATTCCTTAGACTTTCATGATCAGGGGTCAGCTTAACCTCATAATCACTGGAACGCGGTTGAATGGTGCTCGTCAATACTAGCTAAGGCTCCGAGCGCCATCTTCGGCTTCTCGTTCCTTTAAACCTAATTCGATTAGACCTAGGATTCGGCTATCTGGGATCTCCGGAAGGCGAACCAGCTGATGAACAACAAGATAGCGATGTAGGCTAGGGAAACCCAGAGGTCTCTGAATGCTACGTTCGCGAAAGTATCGGAGGATAGCAGCGTTCCAGTGGGACTTCCCATGGCGCGAAATTGGAACCCGCAGAAGTTCAGAACCTGGTCGGGGTTCAAAACCCAACGCATGAGCATGGAGCCGAGAGCGTCGGTCCCAGTGCTGAAGCTTCTACCTTCTCCTCGGGTTATTCCAGTGCACTGACCCGTTGTCCCAGCGGCACCCATTCCTGGGGCGTAGAATAGAAGAGTGGAGGCTCCAAGTTGCGCGGAGATGAGGGCCCCGCCTATCACGAGTCCGATGTAGAAACCGAACGAGCCGAGGGCTGCGAGAACCGAATTCTTTGAAATAGTCCCAAGAGTCAACGCAATGCAAGCCCAGACGAGACTGGCTATTGTTTGGCCGAGAATTCCAAGCGGGACGAGGTTCAGATTGTTCTGTGCACCATAGACTAACGAGCCACCAATCGTGATGTAGACTACGAGAAACGTGTACGCAGCCAGAAGAGTAACCACGGTCCCAACAACCTTCCCCGCGAAAACAAGAGTCTTCGAAACTGGTTTCGTGAGCAGTGGAACTATTGTTCCTGACTCGAACTCTCCCGAGATCGTGTTCATCGTTGTGGCAACGCCGACGAGAAAGAGAAAGATTCCCGTGAGCGCTTCAACTCCATCAAAAGTGAACGTCGGATTAGCTTGTAACGTCTGACCATTGAAGTAGTCGGCAATCGGGGTGAAAGCAAGCTCAACAGTCGCGATGGCGAATATGATTAGGAAGATTGCGATTATCTTCTTCTTTCGAAGATTCCAAAGAAACTCGTAGTAGAGAAGAGCGGCGAAAGCCGCTAGCATCCCTGCTCGCTTTGGCTTTTGGCTCACTGGGCCATCCCATCCTTCCCAACTAGGCTGAGGAACGCATCTTCAAGCCCTCCTCCTTCTTCCTGCATCCTCAAAATGACTCCTCCCGCTCCTGTCACTGCGCGCGAGACGTCTGCTCGAATGTCCTGTTGAGTGTCCAAGTGAATCGTGTACGTGTTCCCGCTAGATTCAACGGATCCTAGATTCATCGTCTTCAACGCGTCTAGGACCCCATCGACAGGTTTCGATAGTTCAATGATGAGTCTCTTCCGCGCCGTCACTTTGCTGGAGATGTCTTCTAGAGTTCCGGAGTATCGCATGACCCCGAGATGGATCACGGTAACATGATCGCAGACTTGTTGGACTTCGGCAAGAAGGTGTGATGAGAAGAAGACTGTTGTCCCGGACTTGACAATGTCTTTGACCATGTTGCGGACTTCGACCATGCCTACAGGATCGAGGCCTATGCTTGGCTCGTCGAGGATTACTAGGTCCGGACTACTGATCAGCGCCTGAGCGATGCCGATTCTCTGTTGCATGCCCTTGCTGTATTTTCCAATTCTATCTTTTCCTCGGCCTTCAAGCCCAACCATCTTGATTAGTTCTGGTATCCTAGACTTGAGCTCCATCTTCCCCATCCCGTACATACGGCCGTAGACATCGAGTAATTCCTCCCCAGACAGATGCTTAGGAAAACGAGGAAGCTCAGGCATGTAGCCAATATTACGGCGAACCTTCGGCTTGTCCCCACTAACATTCTGGCCGAGAATGCTGAGAGTTCCTGAAGTAGGTCTCAGAAGGCCGACCATCATCTTGATGGTTGTTGACTTTCCAGCCCCGTTTGGGCCGAGAAATCCGTGAACCTGCTTTGATGCAACCTGAAGGTTTAGCCGGTCGACCGCAAGCCTCTCGCCGTATCTCTTCGAGACATCATGAGTCTCGATCGCCAGTTCAAGAGGCATTTCGGTCCACGCTGAATGTCAAGCGTGCCGAGAACTCTTCTATTTAGTGGTTTTACTAGGCAAACGCCGAGCGCGAGGATTCTTTTCGAATCGGGATCTTCAGACAACAACTGAACGCGGGCCTTTAGACGAATCGCCCGTTCTGTCGATCCTAAAGCCCGTCAATAACCTGATCCATGGTGAGTCCTAGTCTCAGTTTCTCTTGTTTGCAGGATTCTCAAGAATAACCTCGACCATCTTGTCTCTGGATCTTAATCCTGTTACTATTCTGATTCTAGACTTTGGAACATCAAGGTGTTTCGATAGGATTTCTAGGAGTCTCTTGTTGGCTCGGTTTCCGACTGCTTTCTCGTCAACTCTCACTTCAAGAATGTCCTCGCCAGTCTCTGTTACACTCGCCGTCTTCGCGTTTGGAGTCACACGAACCTTGACTAGCATGCTCTAGAACCGGGCACTGTAGCTCAGCGATTATGGGCGTGGTGGGGCGGGTGGGATTTGAACCCACGATCACTGGTGCCCGAGACCAGTATCT
>CAYRXJ010000022.1:0-13397 GCA_964428235.1 uncultured Candidatus Bathyarchaeia archaeon
ACCCATCGTGCTTCTGTTCACGTTGATGGCGAGAATTTCTCCTATTACGCCGTCATCGTAACCGCAGGGTCTTGGACCCGCGAATTATGTCGAAAACTCCGTTATGATCCTCAAGTTCTTCCAGCAAGAGGGCTCGTTCTGATTCTCGACACAGGTGGAGAAGAAATCATCACGACACCGGCACTCCTCGAAGATTATCGAGTAGGGTTGACTCAACACAACAAGACAACCCTGCGAATAACCGGCTTCTTCGAGATGGTGGGCTTCAAAACCGATTTCACAGCCCATCGAAAGAAATGGCTCATTGACAAGCTCGAGAGGCACGTCATCAAATCCGAAAAAACAAGAATTGTCGAGGAAGGAGTAGGCTTCAGACCCTGAACTCCCGATCAGCTACCGGTTATCGGACTAGTACCAGGATTGAAGAACACCTACCTAGCATCCGGAAACTGCCGACTTGGAGTCACCCTCGCACCCGCTACGGCCAAACTAGTCACTTCAATGATAACTGAAAACATGTCCAATCCAGAAACGACTCCAGCGAGTTGGCACGATCCCCGAAGATTCACCTAGTTCGATGACGGGTCCCTAAAGCTGGTTGAGGACTGTGGGGGAGGAGGCTCAGCAAACTGCCATGTAACAGACGGGGCAGGGGCAGGCTTCTTTCTCGACAGCATGATTCCAAGAGCGAACACAAGCGCTAGCAAAACCGCTACCACAGCGACC
Source organism: uncultured Candidatus Bathyarchaeia archaeon (assembly GCA_964428235.1). Taxonomy (GTDB): domain Archaea; phylum Thermoproteota; class Bathyarchaeia; order 40CM-2-53-6; family 40CM-2-53-6; genus 40CM-2-53-6. The sequence continues at coordinate 727 of CAYRXJ010000022.1, forward strand.
AAGACGATCACTTCAAGTCTGGATCTGTCAGCAGCGTTTTGGAGCAATTGGACCTGTTCCGGGTACGGGTATACAGATGCGTACGCTTCTCCGCTTGGGAGACTCAGCTGAGTCGCAGGATGTCCCGGGCCTGTTAGTTGAGAAGAGCTTGCGACCCAATCATAAACATAAGACAGGGCGTACAAATCAAGTGTCGATGGTGCCTCCAGCGAATCTGCCAGGTTACCAACCAACTGGCTGTACGACAAGAACATCAACTCGTAAGTCCCGTCACCGGTGCCTGAGGCCGTCGCATGGTTTAGTCCAAGGGCGTGCCCGAACTCATGGCTAGCAATGTTCACCATGTCCACATCAGACAGCTGGGTCGTGTTGCCCGGATCGTAAGTGGCAAGCGTGGTCGTGGTCGGAGCAGCAAAGATTCCAGAATTCGAAATATGGATGGACGTCAGTCCTAGGCCCGCCGATTGCGGACCGAACGATTCGATGAACTGAACCTGAACATCAGGACTACCGCATAACGATGCGTTTACCCCAGAAACACAGGTTGTGAAGCTCAATCTGCGCAAGTACATTGATCCATAAGCATCTGTGTAAGCGATGATTGATTGGGACCATCGATTAATCGCGTGATTCACATCGAACGTGTACGAATCCCTGAACCACGACTGACCCGACTGAGGAATGATCAAGATGGTAATGCTTGGACTTGACCAGGTCCCTCCTTCGGTCGGGATTGAAGGAAGCAGTGCAGCTGGAGCCGCAGATACGATCCAGGCAAATCTCGGGCCTGCAAGCACCAGAATGACCAGAAGGGCCAGAAGCAATCCTCTCAAAGTCGAAATCTCTTCGATGACGATCCCTGGACGACCTAAGGAGCTGTTTGTAGGGTTTTTCCTATCAGGTGAACACCATTAGTGGTCGTTTTCTTAGACCACGATCACATAGACGATTGTCGAAAGATTTGTTCAAGAAATGAACAACGGACTTATGTACAGCCCGGATACAGGACACTATACGGACACCTCTAATGACGGACAAACGTTTTGTCCAAGGTTCCGGTATCAACGCGTTCAACGGAAACGAGCTAATCGTAAAAGGAGCACTCGAGAGTAAAGTCGGCCTGATGGCCGGATACCCAGGCTCTCCGGTAGCTGAAGTCTTCACTATTCTGGAAGAGAATGCTGAGATCCTGCGCGAATGCGGATTGTGGGCAGAGATGACCAACGACGAATCTCAAGGCGCAGCTGCCCTCAATGGCGCATTGGACGTTGGCGTCAACGGTGTTGCCGTCATGAAGAGCGTCGGGCTCAATGTAGCCGCGGACCCCATCAACATCATCAACTACGCCGATAAACTTGGGCTAAGCGGACAAAGAGGCGGATCTCTCATTGTTTGCGGGGATGATCCTCACGCATCAAGCACTCAAGTCGCCGGGGATAGTCGGCAACTGATGCAACATCTCAAGATGCCTATCCTCGAACCAAGCACTCCTCAGGAAGTAAAGGATTGGATCGGCGTAGGCCTCAGACTATCTCAATACTCTAACTTGGTCGTTGGCTATCTCATCACAACCTATCTCGCCGAAGGCGGGGGCAGCGTTACTCTGAACGGGAATCAATCTTCCGATATCACTTTCAAGAACCCAATCACGCTCGACATTTCGAAAGTCGACATCAAGAGAAGAGTCAGTATTCCACCCAACACATGGGATCTAGAAAAAGAGATCGTTAGAGAGAGATTCCCGAAAGTTCACGAGTACGTCAGAGACAACAAGCTCGACAAGATACTCTATGATGATGGAAAGATCCACAAGATCGGATTCATCGCAGCCGGAATTTCATACAGCTACCTAGAACAGGCTCTCTGGGAACTTGGACTCGGCGAGCAATTCCCAATTCTGAAACCAGCAGTGACTTATCCTCTAGAACCAGAAATTATCGGAGAACTCTCGAAAAAAGTCGAAAACATTATCGTTGTTGAGGAAAAAAGTCCGGCGATAGAGAACCAAGTCAAGAGTATCTTAGACGATCTTCTGCAGGAGGGCAAGATCTCATCATTACCGAAGGTCTGGGGAAAACTCTTCCCTGATGGCGACGGTTTTCCCGAAGAAAGTGGAATAACGCCCTCCACCGTTATCGAGAAGGTGGGAAATCTCCTTCTCGAAATCGGCGATAGGGTCGCCAAAATAGATCAGAAAAAAATTCACGCTGAACTTGATCTCATCGCAGAGATCAAAGCGTATGGTCTACTTGTCCCGCCGCGATCTCCAGGTTTTTGCGCCGGTTGTCCCCACCGCGAGACCCTGAGCGCGGTTCATTCATTGAGGGATACTCCTCACAACAAAGACATCTTCGCCCACGGCGACATCGGTTGCTACTCGATGTCCTTCCTCCCTCCCTTCGGCGAAATGCACAACCTCACCGCCATGGCTCTAGGAGGCGCAGCTGGAAGCGGAATGGACCCATTCGTCACAAACAAACAGTACGCGTTGATGGGTGATTCGACATTCTTCTGGAGAGGAATCACGGCGATCTCCAACTCCATCAAAGAAGGTCAAGACATCCTCTACCTAATTCTCGACAACAAGAACACTGCTATGACCGGTCATCAGCCCACGCCCGAGTCGGGACACAACCTGATGGGTGACACAACCGCACGACAAGACATCGAATCAATAGTCCGAGCAATGGGGCAAGGCAAGATCTACGTCAGAAAGATGCCCCCATCTAACCGAGAGAAATACATGAAAGAGCTCGACAAGGTCTTCGCAAAACCCGGCGTCAAAGTAATCATCGCGGACAAGGAATGCGGGATCACATTTCACAAGAGAAAGCGCGCCGAAAGAAACCGGATAATGGAACGGCAGGGATACGTCAAGAAGGAAACTTTCGTAAACATATCCCAAGAGGTCTGTGAGAACTGCCGCGAATGCACCAAGAACACGGGTTGCCCCGGACTCACAATCATCAATACAGACTACGGAGAGAAAATCGGAATCGATCAATCAATCTGCGTCTCGGACACCTACTGCACGAAGGTAATGGCCTGCCCCTCATTCGAAAAAGTCATTGTTACAAGAAGCAAACCACCAAAGTCGCGAGTCAGGAAAGTTTCGCTCGACAACCTCCCGGAGCCTACTCCACACCGGTTCACTGATACTTGGAAGATCTTCATCAGTGGAGTCGGCGGAATGGGTGTAGGAGTAATGTCCTCGGTTCTCGCCCGGGCCGGAACGCGAGAGGGCTATCACGTTCGATTCGATGATAAGAAAGGACTAGCTGTCAGGAACGGAGCAGTATCTGCGCATGTCCTATACTCAAACGGTATGGCAAAGATCTCGACAATTGTTCCAAACGGAAAAGCCAACCTCTTGATGGGGGTGGACATGCTCGAGGCAGAGCGAAGCCTGGTCTATGCTAGCCAAGCAAACACAACCGCAGTCATCAACACGACTGTTGTCCCGACTATCCCGATGCTCGCGGGAATGATGAACTATCCGCTCGATGTTGAAGAGAACATTCGAAGGCACACAAACTCAGACGAGTACTTCGGTGGCAGAATCGCTGAGATCTCCGAACTTTACTTCGGAAGCAAGCTCTTCACAAACGTCATTCTTCTCGGCTCAGCGTTCCAGAAGGGCCTCATCCCTGTAAGCGAACAAAATCTCGCAGATTCAATACTAGAAACGGTCCCCGCTAGCCAAAGAGCCCGAAACATGGAAGCATTCCGGCTCGGGCGAAAATTAGTTGTAGAGCCGGCACTTCTCGAATTCAAGAACATAGTCTCTGACGAGCGGATACTCCAACTATTCGGGGCAAAAGAGAGCTACCAATCTCTTCTTGATATGAAAACAAAACAGATCTTGCACTCCTACTGGATGTTCTGGAAAGGAAAGAAGACCGCAGATGAATATCGACGATTGGTGATGAGCACAGTAGCCAAACTCAACTTAGACGAAGACACGAATCGAAACATAGCTAGGAGAATCTACGATCTGATAATGTGGGGCGGCCTCCCCTATGCTGAGACATATGTCGACAAAATACTGGAAGTCTACAGAACCGATCGTGAAGACAAGAGATTTGCAGCAACCAAAACAGTGGTCCTCGATCTTCACAAGGTCATGGCGATTAAGGACGAAATTTACACGCCTCACTTGTTAACTGATGATGAGAAGCTAGATCGTGACGAGATTCGCTACAATATTGACGAGGAGAACGGCGACAAGATCAAGTACGAACACATCAATCGGCCAGAATTCGAAATCTTTGGAAAACAGATCAGATTCGATCTTCCACAATGGCTCGCCCACAACTGGCTGATGAACATCTTCAAACACATGAAATGGACCCGAACAATCCTCGACAGCTGGGGATGGCACAAGAAAGAACGCGCATTCCGTGACTGGTACAAGAACGAAGTTATCGGTTACTATCTCAAGACAGCTCCATCAAACTACGATCTGGCCCTCAGAGCACTGCGCGTGATCAATGATCCCTACAGGCCCAACGAATTCTCCGTCACTGGATTCCGAGAAGTGATCTATCCAAAGATGGAAAAAGCCAGAAAAGAATTCGAACAACTCCAGGAACCCGGCCAACAGCTACCCATAATCCCTATGATTGCCGCCTCATCAGAGGCGTAGCGGCCCGCTCCATCCCTTCCAACCTAAACCCTAACGGAGACTCGTAAATCCACGATAAGACCCAGCTCGGAAGAATCGGATTTTACAGTATCGGTTATATCACGCAAAACGGTACTAGTTATGATAACCCGATAACGCTTGAGTGCAGAGATTCATCCGAGCAATCCGCTCAACGAAGTCTTGGCGAGAAGACAATACTACCAAGGATCTCTCTACGCTGCAGCAATCCGGGACCCGCGGTTTTCCTCAGGGTTCGGAATGTATTCGCCACCAATTCCGAAGCAGCCTCGAACAGGAGGGTCAATCGCTTGGACCCTGCTGAAATTTGGATTCGTAGGAGGACTGGGAATCTTTCTAAATCAATACATCCTGTTCCTACTCACCTCGCTCTACAATGTCTATTTTCTAATTGGAGCCATTCTTAGCAGTCAAGCCGCTGTGCTCGTAAACTTCGCATTAAACAACTTCCTAGTATTTCGGTCGAGAGAAACAGCAAGTGGCCTTTTCCGAAAAGCCGTGCTCTTCAACGCGGTCTCGTCATCGGATCTCCTGATCCGAATTCCACTTCTATGGGGGCTGACAAGCGTTTATGGCCTTCCGTTTCTGTACACAGCAAACTTAGCGAGTATATTGCTCACATTCGGGGGACGGTTTCTATTCAGCGAGAAGAAGATCTGGGCGAAGAGACCATCGACCGACAGCCCCGCCCTTTAGATATGAGCTAGTATCGTCTGACATACGCGTCGACTGGATGCATGAGTTCCAAGAATGGTTGGAGTTCCAGCTGAAAGAGGTCGCCGGCAAGCGTGCGACCAAATCCATCCGCCCCCTTCCTCACAAGGTCGTTAACAATTCCAACCCGCTTCTTGATGTAATCACTCTCCTCCGCCGCAGGCAATGGACCGAACACTTGCGGAGCTGCGAGCCGCACCGCGGCATACATCGCCCAGGCAAGGTCGCGGATCTCCCATTGAGCATCGGGCGCACATCGGAGGTTGAAGAAGTGGATAAGTTGGCGCGGACTCATACTCATCACAATGTTAGTAGTCGCAGCGTTCGGTCTCAGATAGCGACTATCTTCCGCCTTTATTCCCTTGGCAACTAAACCCTCTTCGGCCTGACGCGTAAGGTCCATGATATCCGTGAAACTAATGTCCAACTTGTGTCCCTGAATCTCGACCGGGACTTTCAAGGCGTCAGGGACGCTGGGAGGCTTAAGGTAACCATAACTTCGAGTCACCTTAACGTATCTCTGACTCTGTTGTGAGAACGATGCGATTCTGTGACGGACGATTTGATGACTAGCGGCCCTGCTGATTCCTTGAAGGTCGAATGTGAAGCTCCCATGGCGTAGCATGCTGTCGTGTCCCATTTTCACCCCAGACGCCTCTAGATTTGTCACGAGTTGGGGATAGTTGGTATAGCTGAACAGAATGGCTTTGCTTGGCATTGACTCAATTCCCGTTGCTAGTGGACGTTAAGGCTGAGCCAATTATTGGAGCAGCCTCGCGGAGAGTCGCGACAAGCTCATTTGTCAATGCGCCTCTGTGATTCCCTCGAGCAAGCTCGACAAGAACTCGGAGGTTTGTGGTGACAAGCCATCTTTTCTCGTCGATCTGACTGGTCTCAAAGAACTTGGAAGACTCCATAAGGTCAAGGATCTCCTTGTCTTCCGCTTCAGCGAGCCAAGTGATACTATTATGTTCAAGAATATCGTAGTGTCCTAGCTCTAAGGCGCGCTTCAATAGCCCGCCTATCCGCTCTGCATCGAAGACCTTCTCGCCCTCCAAGACCTTCTCGTTAGAAGTGTGGGAGAATAATTCGTATCCTGGATGGGGAGAGTAGCAGGATCTCATTGCCGCGGCACAGACCCTTTCAAGATCAGGTTCGTAGGCGACCAACTGAACACGCATCGAAGAAGTCATTCCCCAAGACAGGGACCGCCTCACGGCAATAAAAGCGCTCCCACCACCAAACTCGTTGTCTCAATCCTCTTCTCCAACCGATTACCGATCGATCCCTGTACTGCATTCCATACTGGAAAAGAGACAGTACACTTAGCTAGACGATTTGTCATACCAGGACCTAACGTCTGGAGATCTTGGGATAATGGCCGAGGACGGGTCCGATAGCGAAGCAGAAGCACGACAAGGCCCTCCCCAGGACCCTGTGGATGACGCGAGGATTGAACCCTTCCTTGATATGCGCGACCCCACTTTTCGAAGGATTCTCAGGTCTGCGACCAGCAAATTCAATCAGATGATTTGCCCTTTGATGGCGTCTGTTTGTGTTCGTGATCTTTGTATGTTCTGGAATGAACACTCAAAATCATGCTACATTGTAGACACTTTGAAGTTGAATATCTACCACACAATTTGCCCCAAATGTGGTTCCACCAACATCGAGCTGTCCACGAGGGAACAGCGCACCGGAAAAGCCAAGCTCTACCGCTGCGACACGTGTGGCAACGAATGGGGACAAGTACACTAGGCTTCGATGACTAAGTTCTGCCACGTCGATCGCTCCCAATCCCTTATACGAGTCGCGGTCGAGCCTCTCAGCGACCCAGAGGGGATGGCTGAAATTGACTGACATGTTGAGGGGAAAAGAGGTTCTCCAGAAGACGGTTACTTACATCGAGAACGTCTCGAAGGAGTCTCGAAGGGCTCTAATGGAAGAGTTCAACCAAAAACACAAAGGAATCGCCCTCAACTCGGCCCCTGACATTCTGCGCCAGAGTGTGCTAGCATGGTTCCCCAAGCGTGACCCAATGCTCAAGATTGCTCATGAGAAGACAACTCAAGGAAGGCCGGGAGAGGTTCGGATCGACTTTCGTGGGGAGACGAAAGCAGTACGCTTCAAAGTCCACCTTCACGCAGTGTTTGCCGTAAACGGTCAATCTCCTGATTCACCTGCTTTCTTGAAAGACGTAAACCTCTCTGTTGATCCCAGAGAATTCTCGATGTAGAGTTCAAATTCGATGAGTTTCGTAAGTTCATTTGCTCTCTCGAGCCTAGAACTTACGAGATTCTTCTTTGCGATGGTCCTACTGCTTTTCACAGCTCACTCGTTCGGATTCCTTTTTTACGAGGCCAAACTTCCTCGCGTTATCGGCGAAATCCTTGGCGGACTAATTCTCGGACCAACGTTTCTTGGATACGTTGCTCCGGACGCAGAAAACTGGGTCTTTGGAGCATTCCCGACAGAAGGTCAACTGATCAGCATCATCTCATATTTTGGGCTTGTACTCCTGATGTTCATTTCCGGGTTCGAGATTCAGAGGTCCTTCTCAAGAGAAGACCGCAAGATAGCAACGTCATTTCTCATCGGAGCGACAGTCGTACCCTTCATTATTGGGATGGCTCTGCCATTCTTCTACAATTTTGGTCCGTATTCAGGACCAAACGGAAACCCGCTATCGCTCGCGATTATCGTTGGAATCGGGGTCTCCGTGACTTCGATACCAGTGATATCGAAGATCTTCATTGATCTCAAGATCATAAATACACAGTTTGCCAAAATCGTACTAGCAATCGCCACTGTCGAGGACATTATCCAATTCGGAGCACTTGCAATCGCAACAGGCGTTGGGACCTCCGGCTCAGCAACCCTATCGTTAATTGTCTATACTTCACTTGTTACAGCTCTCTTCTTCGCCCTCGCACTCATCGGATTGCCGAGAATGATTCGTTATACAATAGGATCAAAACTAGATGTCTTGATCAAATATCAACCCTCGCGATACGCATTATTCCTGTGTTTTGTGATGGTCGCGCTTGCGAGTATCCTGAACGTCAACATTGTCTTTGGTGCATTTCTCGCTGGAATCGCAATTGGAATGATGCCCGACGAAGTCTTCGCAATTGCAAAAACACAAGTCAAATCGATCTCCTTGGCAATATTTACTCCAGTTTACTTCGCGGTCGTCGGCCTAAAACTCGATCTAATTCACTCGTTCGATATTTTGTTTTTTCTCGGCTTTCTGATCTTATCAACTGGATTGAAGGGAGGAGGTGCTCTGATCGTTGGGAGGCTGATCAAACTAGAGAAGCTCCCAAGTCTCAATCTCGCACTATCTTTGAATGCAAGAGGAGGACCAGGGATCGTACTCGCTACCGTTGCGTTTGATCTTGGCCTAATCTCCGAGACATTTTTTGTAGCGCTCGTCTTGACAGCGATAGTCACTTCACTAATGGCTGGGTTCTGGTTGAGATACGTCAAGAAGAAGGGCTGGGAATTGCTCTAGCCTCCTAGGCTCTTGGTGAAAACTTGGCCCCAAAACGCATTTGAGGATCAAAACCCATCCCATCATCACCCTTAGGAGGTTATCAGTGAAGCTTGAAGTTCAAAATAGTCGATCTAGGAAGAGACTGGAAAGGGCCTCAGCCCATACCCAATTTGTCCAAGGCTAGAAACACTTTCCTCACCGACTTGGAAGACGACGAGTATGTTTTGTTCATCGATAGCGACGAGGAAGCACCGAAGACCCTTCTAAACTACATATCTAGACTCAAGCCACAGTATCCCTACTACGCCATAAGAAGAATAGAACTCCGGGAAAACAGAATCGTTCCGAGATTCAATCCCTTTTTCAAAGGATGCCTGCTCTCGAACAAGGTAAGATATGCAGGGCATCCGCACGAACTAGTGTACCCGAGAAGACCTGTGGGCTGGATAGACATACCGATAATCCACAACCATGTGGGAGGGAGCAGCTATGTTAATCCTGACTGGTATACGACTCGATTGTTTCGATACCTTCAGGTTCTTCTCAAACTGAGAGACATAGCAATAGGTTTTGATAAATATGCAACAAGCGTCTAATTAGGAACAAAAGCTAGCCCGCAATTTTCACGTCAGCCGCATTGAAATCTTCCTGTTGGAGACAAGTCTCAATCCCCTTCAATCGGAAGAAGAGGAGTTGAGAGCCTTGCTAGAATATTTCGGCGATTCTCGCACGAGAAATCACGAAGCCGTACCTAACCGAGTCTCTAGCCATGTCGTTGCGCTTGGAAATCTCAGTCGGCAACACTTCACAAAACAGCAACCTTTTTGCTAGGTATTGCATAGGATGCTATACGAAACCGATTGTCCGCGCCTACTTCTTCTTATACTGGGACGTTTTTGCGGCCTGGTGGGCCCTCCGGGGTCTTAACCTGATGACCACCCAAGAGACCTTTGGGTCCTCTTGGTTCGGGTTTTGCCGGAGGGCTCGTCGCTTTAGAAGAATTGGGTAGGCTTAGGAACGAAGCTGTTCTTCCATCAGGCCCATTTCTGAATCCTCGCTCTACTTCGCCAGAACGGTTTGCGAGGTTTTCGTAGGCGAGACGAACCGTTCGCCCCGTTGCGCTGGTTACGATGCTAGATGAGTGGAAAAGATTCTAGTGTGAAGAGAGAAAGTCAATTTCTCTTCTTTCGCAAAAACCAGGTGCGGCTTGAGGTCAGACGATTTGCTTGAAGAAAAGCTTGGATCTTCACAAGAACAGAAGAGTAGAGCGAAGAGGATCGCTTGATCAACGGCCGATTCGCAACGAGGCGATATGTAGAGCTCCTCCATCGTTCAACCTGAATAGGGCAAATTTTTCATATTAAGATTTGTGGTGCAACATTTGTGCAAGACTGTTGTACAGAGGGCCACGGGCAGACGCGGTAGGCCTTTGATATCTCGGGACTGATCTGATCTAAGAACTATCCAACGTTTATATCACGAACCAAGGGGCCTATCAATCGGTCATCAGGTTGAGAACGAAAAATTGGAAAAAATTAGTACAACGTCCGTACACCTCAGAGCTTCGCGACTGGAGTAAGATACTGCCCGGCCTCTTCCTGTGGCTGGGAGCACGCTCCTAACGGGCTCGTCCCACCACATCAGAAACATCACACGAACAATTCTGCTCTGCTCGGTAATATCTCTGGGCATAGGTCTGACCCCGTTCCATCAATCGAACGCTCCAATATCGACTCCTAACGCTACTACTGCACCAGCTTTCGATCACGTGGTGGTCATCCTAATGGAGAACCACGGCATCAACGACATCATCGGCACAGCAACATACATGACGAATCTTGCAAACACCTATGGTCTCGCGAACCAGTACTCTGCAGTAAGCCATCCATCAGAGCCGAATTACATAGCGCTTGTTGGAGGCGACACCTTTGGAATAAGCAGCGACGGTGTCTGCTGTTGGACAATAAACTCGCCCAACATCATCGATAGAATCCAGACCGCGGGACTAACATGGCAAGCGTGGGCCGAGGACGCCTCAGGATCAGGAACCTGTAGCTTCAGCCCGCCTCGATCAGCAGACCACTTTGCCTTCCTAGAATTCAGCGACATGAACACCGCGTCGCGTTGCGCCAATTTCCATTCAACGCAGTCATCATCTGATTCAGAGTTCATCAACGCTCTCAACAATAGCCCATCGAACTTCATGTGGCTAACGCCAAATGATTGCGACAACATGCATGATTGCTCCGTTAGCACGGGTGACGCATACCTTGCTACTCTAGTGCCTAAGATATTGACTACCAACCTCTTCGTGACGCAAAAGGCGGCTCTCTTCGTAGTTTTTGACGAAGGAAATGGTAGCTATCCCAGTGACTACGTCTATAGCATGTGGGCTGGACCAACCGTCAAGAAAGCATTCCAGTCTAGCAATGCATACAGCCACTACTCATTCCTCACAACACTCGAAGCCAACTGGAACCTTCCCTCATTGACCTCGAACGACGCTAACGCCGCACCAATGACAGAATTCTTCAACACTGCATTTCCTCCAAGCCAACTACAAGCTAGTTTCGCACCCTCGACGACAACTCCCAACACTGGAACCCCAGTCAGCTTCACGGCCACCGCTTCAGGAGGCACTTCACCATACGGCTACTCATGGACGTACGGCGACGGAAGCAGCAGCTCAGGAATCACAACAACCCACACTTACGCCACAAACGGAACCTACACTGTAACCCTGAGCATCAAAGACTCTTCATCCCCGAAACAAACTGCAACAAATTCACAAACACTGACAGTAGTCAATATCCCTCCCACAACGGGGGACTTCGGTTCTTGCACATCACTCCCAACAGGATGGAACTGCGGCAACACCAACGGATTGACTGGCAGTACTTCGACCATCGTCAACGGCGTGCTAGAGACGAGAGAGTCTAATCCAAACGTAGGAAATGATACAAACTACTACTATTCGACCTCACAACGAGGAATCTTTCCGTGGTCACCCTGCCAGCCGCCAGCGACCGGAGTGCTCCCTGCAAATCTTAGCACCGTATCCAGCACCTTCACGCCGATAACCTTCACACCATTGGGAACATATCGGTACCACATCTACGTCGCTCTCTACTTCTGGCTACCAAACGGCGCACTCACATCGGGCCTCTCAACATATCAATGCCTAGACACACAAGTCCGAGTCGAAAATGTCAACGGGATCTTCAGCCCCGTCGGCACAACTGCAACCTACAACCCCGGCGACTCGTTCGGCTGGGACAACGTCACCATCCAGCAACCAACCATCGGTCAAACATACACTCTAACAGCCTACGTCCAGAACCAGTGCAAACAAGATCTATCAGCGTGGGGTCTGAGCCCAATCACACAATGCCAGCTCACAGGAATCGAGATCGGCACCGAAGGATTCCAGTTCCAAGAACTCGACGTAAACTGGCAATCTGTTAATTTAGCCACAGCAACCCAATTAACCCCGCTCACAGCCTCGATCAATTCCACAACAACAGGCATGCACGCAAGACAAAGCATTTCCTTCGCTGGAATAACCAATGGAGGAACAGCTCCGTACATTTACTCTTGGACACTTGGCGACGGCGACACCGCAAGCGGACCTACCCTTAACCACACCTACTCCACTGCAGGCAAGTATACGGTAACACTTGTCGTCAGTGACAGCTCCACTGCGATCCAGTCATACACAACTACCCAGGTTATACAAGTAGTCCCACAATTGGTCACCCACGATTTCTGAGCGGCACATATAACTCCCAACGTAATAAA
>CAYRXJ010000023.1:0-13255 GCA_964428235.1 uncultured Candidatus Bathyarchaeia archaeon
CCCCAGAGAGATTCTCAAGAAATACAAAACAATCGCGGTCGTCGGCGCCTCCAAAAATCCCGAGAAAGACGCGTACACTGTCCCCGAATACATGAAGGCTAACGGCTACAAGATAATCCCAGTGAATCCCACCGCGGATCAGATTCTAGGCGAGAAAGTATACAAGAGCCTCGGAGACCTTCCGCCAGAGCTGGCAAAACAGGTCGAGCTCGTAGACGTATTCCGCCCCAGCGAAGAACTACCGCAGGTCGCCCAGCAGGTCATAGAGATGCACAAGAAGTACGGGAGACCCTTCGCATTCTGGGCGCAACTCGGACTTGAGAACGAGGACGCCAAGAAGTTACTTGCACAGAATAAGATTCCCTACGTGATGAACGCCTGTTTGAGAGTCGTTCACAAGAATCTTTAGATCAATGGATGATCCGTCGCACCCTGAGTTGGATCAAACTCCAAGGGTCGTCTGGAGGGTTGAGGGACCTTCGATGAGATTCTAATTCTCAACCTTGTAGGAACTTTCGCTTTCGGCCTGAGCGGTGGAATAATCGCTGTACGGAAGAAAATGGATCTTTTCGGCGTTCTAGTCCTCTCAGAGGCAACGGGCCTCGGAGGGGGAATAATGCGTGACCTCGTTCTCGGTCATACTCCACCGACAACACTTGCTGACTGGCGTTTTCTCGCTGCTGCCGGAGTTGCAGGGCTGTTAGTGTTTGTCGACTTCCGACAGTTTGTCCGCTGGAGCCGTTTCATAACAGCATTTGATGCCGCGGGGCTTGCCATCTTTACTGTAACTGGAACGACGATCGCTTTAGCCGCGGGTCTGAGCCCGGCACCAGCCGCTTTGCTTGGAATGCTCACCGGTATTGGAGGAGGCGCGCTTAGAGATATTCTCGCTGCAGAAGTACCGATAGTGTTGCGCAGCGAGATCTACGCCGTCGCTTCCCTACTGGGAGCGAGCATAATCGTTCTTGCAAATCAGGGACGAGTGCTGGGTCCAACAGTAGAGATCCTTGCTGCGCTCACCACATTTGCTCTGAGAATGCTGAGCGTGTGGAGGAAGTGGAGGATTCCGATAGCGCATCCCGGAATCAGATAATCTTCTAGATCATCTCGACGTTCTCAGCGGGAACCCCGAGCTTCAAGAGCTCCTTCTTCGCATGTTCGCGGTGATCGCCATGCAATACAATACGACCGTTCTCCACATCTCCTCCTGTTCCCAAGCTCAGCTTCAACTTGTGAGCGAGACTCGGCAGATCGATACTATCCTTGATCAGATCGTGCGGTTGAACAACCGTCACAATTCTCCCCGAGTGATGTGTCTCGAGCCTGACTATGAAGTGCGCTGACTCCCGGTCGAGATGTTTCAGAATGTCATGGAATTCAAGATCTTCATTCTCCATCGCAGAACACGAATCTCTTGGGAGCGATGAGCCTCTTTTAGTTTCCGGGCAAATCTAGAACAGTTAATTGTCGAAAGGGCAATCGTAGAGTTCCTGGAAGACAGCTGCTGTATGAGTCTCGATGAGGATCCTTGGCTTGGAGCGCTGGAGCGGTTTCCGACAGTATATCATGCTCGAGCTTCTTGGCTCTATGACATCAACACCGACAGTCTGCAGAGGGCATTATTCTCAGCACTGCTTTCACTCGCGAAGGAAAAGAAGGCAGTCGACCTGACACTGGCTGACCTTCCGGGTTACCGGGCGGGGAGGATCCAGTTCAAGCTTGGGGTTGGTAACAAAGACGGATTCGACATCTTTGATGAAAGGGAAGCGAGGCGAGTCTTCCAACGAATTGAAGAGAGAGGGTCGTTCAGCAAGGTCGATCTAGTCTTTCACCTTCGCTATACTATCGAGGATGGTAAGAACCACAAGGTCCATCAAGACCAGTACATGACAAGGCTGATCTTCCAGCCGGGACGCGTAGAACTTCTTCTCCATCACTTGAAAGGAGTACGGAGAATTCAGCCCGACGAGCTTGTCAGACTATTACTTGGGGCGGTCAATGATGAGCTAGCTCGAGAGAAGTATCCCAAGATAGAACTCGAAAGCCTAACCAGTTCCTAGTTCACAACTGGCAAAAATCGGTCTTCACCCGCCGAGGAGCTAAGTCGGCCGAATATTGGCAACTGGTACCCGCAGTTCTTGCATCGATTCTTGTCGTCCAGATTCCATCCTGTAATATCGAAACCGAATCTCTTGATCGCGACATTCTTGCATTCTGGGCAGTAGGTATTCTCCCAGGGATGCCCTGTAACGTTCCCGACGTAGACGTACCGTAGACCCGCGTCCCTTGCGACTTTACAGTGTTCTTCGAGTGTCTTTACGGGCGTGCTAGGCAGATGCATCAACCTGTAGTCTGGATGAAACCGCAGAAAGTGAACAGGAACATCAGGCCCGAGATTATCGTAGAGCCAACTGCTAAGCTTTTTCGCCTCGTCAAGATTGTCCCCAATCTCAGGAATAACTAGGTCAGTAATCTCGATGTGGGTCTTGCCCCTATCTCTGATCTCCTGTATTGTCTGGAAGATAGGCTGAGCATCAGGTATTCCGATGTATTTTCTGACAAAGTTTGTCTCAGCGTTTCCTTTGAAGTCGACGGTTATGCAGTCGAGAAAATCATCCATCAACGCAACCGTATCAGGCGTGTCGAATCCATTAGAGACAAAGATGTTGATGAGCCCGTTCTTCCGAGCCTCGACCCCGATGTCACGGGCGAATTCCATGAAAATCGTTGGCTGATTGTAGGTGTACGCGAGGCCCTGGCACCCGTGCTCAAGAGCCATCCTGACGACATCTGGAGGCATAAGGTCCGTTCCCTCCACTTTTCGTCGCTGGCTGATGTCGAAATTCTGGCAGTAAGAACAGAGCCAGTTACAACCAGTAGTAGCGATCGAGAATATTTTCGAGCCTGGCATGTAGTGAACGACAGGTTTCTTCTCAATCGGATCGATATGTCCCGTGATCACTTTCCCGTAGACGAGAAGTTGGAGCTTCCCTCCAATGTTCTGGCGGACCCCGCAAAGCCCGACTTTTCCCTCTGGAATGTTACAGTATCGAGCGCATGCTGTGCAACGGACCCTTTGGTCAGCGAGGGGCTGGTACAGCTGCGCTTCTTTGATCGTGTTCATTCACGACTGTTGGCGGGAAACGGATTTGAACCGCCTACCGCCAATATAGATTGACCTGTTCGTCTTGAAATTGGTTTCCTTACCATAGAGATGACAAGAAACGCAGGAGGCACTTTACCGGCCAACGCGCAACGAGCAGAGCCACGAAGTCTCATGCGAGACCTGCAAAGGAAACCGGCTCGTCTGCATCCAGAACTCTTCGAGATGTCCGATATTCCTTCGAGCGAAGAAGCTGGTTGATATCGAGAAGGCTGTTGGTAAGACCGAGTTCTTCGGCGCCTCGCCTCCAGGCGTCTTCCTCGGGAGCTACGGTTACCCGAATGTGCTAGCAGGGCCGCTGGTCCCCGTGCTACAAGAATCCGACCCGTCACTGCTTGACTCGCCGAATCGATGGCTTGACAAGTCGATTGACCAGCTTCTACGATATCGACTTGGCCTTGTACGTGGAAAATCCACGATGAGGGTCCAAGATGCAAGGAACCCTGACAAGACATTGTCCCTTGTACAAGAGATAGTGATGTCGGAAACACCGACTGACACAGAGCTTGTTCTAAAGAAGAAACCATTTGTCAAGATCAACCTCCTCACAAGAAGCTCTCCTCACGGCCCCTCCGGCGTTGTTGAACGTCTCAGTCTGGCCAGCAACCCTGATGTCCCTCGACAGATCGACAAGGTCGTCTCGGACACTGATCTGCCAGCTCTCGAAGGTGCCCAATCGCTCTACCAAAACGGAGTTTCGCAACAACACATCGTTAGAATGTTCTCGATTGGACTCTTGGGACAGAGTCAAGCTCGCAGGCTCGTCCCGACCGAGTGGAGCATCACTGCAATCGACGATATTCTATCAAAAAACCTCCGCACTAGAGTAATAGATCATCCACAACTAGACGAGTTCCGACTATTCAGTGCGAGATCTGTCGGCAATAACATCCATGTGCTCTTGCTGCCTACTAGTTGGATGTTTGAAGCTCTGGAAGGCTGGATGATGGGTACGAGGCCAGAAGTGTTCGGCGACTACGAGTTGAACATGGGAAGGAAAGATTATCCGAAAAACATTGCTGGAGCTTATCACGCCTCTAGACTTCCAGTCCTAGAATATCTCGATAGGATTCGGAGACAAGCCGGAGCCATAGTGTTTCTCGAGGTAACAAGAGACTGGGTCCCGCTTGGAGTATGGAGGTTCAGAGAAATCTCAAGAAAGGCTCTCGGCCTGGAACCTTCTAAGTTCAAGAGCGTGGACGAGTCCTTGGCCGAACTGCGTAAGAGACTGCTCATCCCATACCAGGACTGGGCGAGCGCGAGTCACTTGCTAAGCTACTATAAGCAGCAGTCGGTCCTGGATCGGTACGCGGTGCCAAGGGTTTGATGAAAGGGTACACCCGCACGGGCGACAAAGGGGAAACGGGGCTCTACGGTGGGACCAGGGTCGGAAAAGAAAATCCTAGAGTAGAGGCGTATGGAGCCATTGACGAGTTGAACTCTCATATCGGTCTCGCTAGGGCGATCGTAAAGGACGCAAAGACAAAGAAGATTCTCAAGGGCGTCCAAGAAGATCTCTTCACCTTGGGCGGAGACTTAGCCTCAGAGCTCGTTAGCGCAAACGTGCCACGCATCAACAAGTCACAGGTTGACAACCTGGAAAAAACTGTCGACTCAATTCACGAGAAACTCAGGCCTTTGCGAAGGTTCATTCTTCCAACAGGCGGTATGGCAGGCGCCCAGCTTCAAGTCGCGCGAGCAGTGTGTCGCAGGGCAGAGCGAAGAATTACCGCGCTGTCCAAGATTGAGTCCATCAATCCTGAAGCTATCCCATACGTGAACCGGTTGTCCAGTCTGCTCTTTGACCTAGCGAGATGGGCGAACCAGCAAGCCAAGATCAAAGAAGAGGAATGGATCCATGATTGAGGATTGCATTTTCTGCAAGATTGTAGCACGAAAAGCTGGAGCCGTGATCGTATTCGAGGATGAACATTCTCTTGCGTTCCTCGACATCCATCCTTTGAATCCAGGACACACGCTTGTGATTCCGAAGAAGCACTATGCAAGCATGGTCGAGATGCCGCCTGAGGAAGTGGGACGAATATTCGTTTCTGTCTCCAAAGTCATGCGCGGAGTAAAGAAAGCGTCCAAGGCTGACGGGATAAACATCGGACAATCAAACGGCAAGGCCGCATCCCAAGAAGTATTCCACATGCACGTCCACATTATACCCCGTTACATTCACGAGCTGCCTGAAGGATTCCCGGAAAGAAAAACAGCAACAAACGCTGAGCTGGAAGTAACAGGCAGCAAGATCAAAGCGGCGATCGAGCGATAGCTGGATAGCGCCTATCCGTATGGAGCTTTGACATCGGGCTTTCTAACCGGAGCCCTAGCTGACTTCAAGACCTCTTCAGAGATCTTGAACCTAACGAGTGGCTGACTCGTGTTTACTAGATATACAGGATCCCCGTCTGGCTGATACTTGTCGATTCTCGAAACGTTGGATAATTCGAGCCTCGCTTTTAGGACAGTTCCATCAGTGAGATGGTATTCGTTCCACTTTTCGTCCCCCACCCGGTCGAAGTCAAGACTCGCGACAACCCGGTAGGTTGACGGGTCTGCGAGGTTCAGCTGTGTCGTTGAAGGTTGTCCCCTGAGATTCGGAGAACCATGTGTAGCGACGATGTTCTGCGCGTTCATGTTGTAGGATGGTTGTCCCTGCTCGTTCAGACCTCGAACGACCTTGATTACGACGAGTTTGAGGAAGAGTTTGGTCTGATCCTCCAGCTTGTACTTGCACCAGGGCTCCGAGATTACCGTGAACTCAATGGGGGTCATTGCTGTCAGATCTATTGATGGCTGGGACATTCTGTCTCTCGATCCTAGCTCAGATGACATTCTTGGTTTAAGATTGTCGCGGGTTTCCTATCAACGTTTACTGTCGCGTTCGCGTATTGAGAAAAAAAAGAAGAGTTGACTCTGGCCGAGGGGTCAGAGTCATGTACATGGGTGGAGGTTTAGTCGTCTTCTGCTTCTGTTGGCGTTATCGTCAGCTGTGTGAGTTTTTCTCCGCGTAGAACTGATAGGTTTACGTGTCTACCAATGGCCTTGTCGTCCAGTAAACCGCGAAGATCGATGAGGCTCTCAACTGGTTTGCCGTCAAGCTTCACGATGACATCACCTATCGCCAGGCCGGCCTTCTTGGCGGCACTGTCTTGATCGACGCCGTAGACTATTAGCCCTGCTTCCTGGCCGATCTCGGATTGACTTGAGAGATTCTCTGGGAGGCGTATGGTGTCTGCTGTGATGCCCATGTATGCGCGCTTGATTCTTCCATCGTGCATTAGTTTGTCGACGACGCCTTTCACCGTGTTGACTGGGACGGAGATTCCGCGGTTGTTGGCGTATGCTGCGTTGATCCCTATCATTCGTCCTCTGGCATCGACGAGTGGTCCGCCAGAGTAACCTGGGTTCAGACGAGCGTCAGACACAACGACCTTGTCCATTGTTGAGCCCCACCACCCGCGCACGTTGTACGCGGGGTTTGTGACTATTCCAGAAGTAGCGCTTGGTTGTCTGCCGAAAGGATTGCTTACTGCGAGAACGAATTGGCCAACCTTGAGATTGTCGGAATTGCCGGTCTCAACTGGTGTGAGGTTGTTGGAATCGATCTTTAGAAGTGCAATGTCTGAGTATGGGTCGCGTCCGACGACTTTTGCTGTCTGTTTGGTGCCGTCGCTGAAGCCGATTTCGACTTCTCGCATTCCACCGACAACATGGTTGCTAGTGACTATGTGTCCGTCTTTGCTCCAGACGGTTCCTGTGCCGCCTCTCCATCTTCCGGCTCCTACCCGGACAACTGATTGAGAGACTCTCTCTGTTACATCAACGATAGCGTTGGAGATTGACTCTAGTATTGCTGACGAATTGTCTTGTTTGCTCATTTTTTCACCTACCACTTAAGGGGTAGGTGCGCTATTTGTTGACCGAGGACCCGGACGCCGGGTCACAGAGTCTAAGCAAAGGAAAATTCTGGGAAAAACCCGACCGGGCTCAACAGGTTTCGGCTTCGACGGGGTCCGTTGTAGAGTCTTGAGATGTGACTGAGTAATTGGTGAGATGCCTTGATCGCCAAACTAACGTCCTTGTCGTCTCCAACCCTCGCGTCTATGCTCAGGTAGTTGTCGGTGAATCGCGCGTCGATCTGAACATTGTTCTCGTCTGTTATCCATTTGAGAACCAGACCTTCGTCGGACTGCGAGTATCCCAGCCAGCGAAGACTTCCGAACCAGCGTCCCTTCAGTCCCTCAGCGATTCGGTGAACGTCGATGTCGTGCGGTAGGAGTGATTGGACGATCGGGATCCTAGGCTGGGTCGAGCTGAGAGGATGGGCTATCGGTTGGCTTCCCTTCGGGGTCAAACTGTATCCCTCAGGTCCTTTTGTTACGAGACCCTCTTCCTGTAGCCTTTCCAGAACTCGTGAGAGCATCTCCTGGTGTACGCCGAGCAATCGCTTCAGTCCATCGAAGGCGAAGACCGTCAGTCCCTCCTCTTGGATGGACTGTAGAATGTTCGCGTCCCTGGGCGTAAGTTCGATTTCTTCAGACTCGTCGAACGATGAGAATCCGAGAGGGTTCGGTGCCGTATTGACCATCTATTCGTTCTAGCATCTCGGGCTGGTTATAAACCTGGTAGTTGGTGGCTACCAAGTAGGTTGCACCAAGCGTATCAAGTAATGCAAACTTGACCGGTAAGAATAGAGGCCCATAAATATCCGGAAAATCAAGCGCTCTTGCACCATGAATCCGATGGGAACCAAACCCCCGAAGAACGACGACGAATATTTCGCGCGCTTGACTAAGTCGGTTTTCACGGCGGGTCTCAACTGGAGCGTCGTCGAGAACAAGTGGCCTGATTTCCAAAAAGCATTTGCGGAATTCTCCATACCAAAAGTGGCGAAATTCAGCGAGAAAAACGTCAAGACTCTAATGGCAAACACGGGAATCGTTCGCAACGAAAAGAAAATCCAGGCAACGATCCACAACGCGGGCGAGTTTCTGAAACTTCAGAAAGAGTTCGGCTCAGTCAAGAAATACATCGACTCGTATGGCAAAGACGAGGAAGGACTTCAGTCAAACGTTCAGAGTAGGTTCCAGCATGTCGGACCCATGACAGCTAGGACTTTTCTTTGGTCTTCCGGATGCCCGCTAACACCGAATAAAGAAGAAAAGAAATGGATGGCCAGCCACAAGTAATCATCACAGAATGGATCGCCGAGTAAGATACATACTACGCGATAAGTAAGTTCTCAGAGTGCGACTGGAGCGAGCCTGAATTGATGGACAAGATTCCCGCGACCTCAACGAGCCGCTATCTTGCGCTCATAGCGGGTTTTACAGCGCTCTATCTCGTCTATGGTTATGCATCAGGAGTGGCTCTTGGTCACACAATATTCGAGCTTGATGTATTCTTCCTGATCTCTGCGCTGTTCACAATCCTAGTGTCTCTGACGGGTCGGAAGTGGAGCGCAACCATCCTTGGACTCATCAGCGGTCTCCTCCTATCCGGGGACCCAAACGCCCCTTTTCTGATCGGTCTATCACTAGTTCCCAACGGATTGGTATTCGACTTGACAATCAGAGGTCGAACCTATCCCTCCAATGAATTGTCGACAAAGCGACTTGTGATTGCTGGAGCTCTCGGGAACCTAGCTATGGCAGTTGCAGGTTTGTTGATATCCGCATATGATAAGGCACTTCCAACTAGTGGAATCTTGTTTGTCGTTAGCGTAGCGGTTGCTCTTGTCGGAAACCCAATCATAGGAGTTTTAGGCGCATTTTTCGGAAAACTTGTTGTCGAACGCGTAGAAGGTCGAGCTAAGTCTCCGCTCATCCGCTGAGATCGCGGGACTCTAAGCTACTACCAGGCTCTCAAAGAGCAATTCTCGCTGTAAGTTAGTCAAGTTGACAACCGACTTTCCGTCATTCTTGGCCAAGTGCTGCTTTGAAGGAGGTTGACCGAGATAGCTTCCGTTACGTTCACTGATTCGTTCCTCGTATGTCGGAACCGTTTCGTTCTGGTAGAACACGCCGATCGGGATCTTGTCTCCCCACTCCCGCGACTTCTCAATCACCTGTAGGAGGTTCTTGTCAACCTCCTCCTCGCTCATGTCAGCTGTGACTCTGCCATTGTATCCAGTGCTCTCGAGATCATAGGTTCTAGGCAAGGGCCTCTTGGTCGCCGGATCGAGCCTGTCCTCGCCGCCATACCATTCTTTTGTGTTGATGTCGTTGTAAGTGGGACATGGCTGCAACGCGTCGATCAAAGCGAAGCCTTTGTGCGCCACAGCCTTCTTGATCATTTCTTTCAAATGCCGAGTATTGTAGGCGTAGCTTCTCGCGATGAATGTGAATCCTGAGGCTAGTGCCAGCATTATCGGGTTGATGCTACTATTGATGTTCGGCTCGGGGAGAGATTTCGTCTGCATTCCAAGGTGGAGTGTCGGCGAGGCCTGTCCCTTAGTCAACCCGTAAACCCCGTTGTCATGAATGATGTAGGCCATGTCCACGTTCCGTCTTCCAGCATGCACAAAGTGCCCCGCGCCGATCCCCATTCCGTCGCCGTCTCCTCCGACGGCGATCACTTCTAGATCCGGGTTAGCGAGCTTAGCTTCCTAGTGAGTACTATAAGGTACTTTTTCGCTAGTATGGACTCCGAAAGCGTTTGTGAAATGGACTAGTTTACTTGAGCAGCCTATTCCGGAGAACAGCGCGATCTTGTCTCTGTCGATCGGCATTTCTGTGAGGGCCATTTTCAAGGAGGCTTCGATTCCGAAGTCTCCGCAGCCTGGGCACCAGTCGTTGTGAACTTCGGTCTTGAGATCTGTTAGTTTAAGCGCCATGTGTCAATACAATCCTCCTGTTTTGTGCCGGATTAGATTTTACCAGTTTGACCGATTGATAGATCTCGTCTTGGGACATTGGTCGTCCATTGAACTTCAAGATCTTGTTTTTGACGTCGATCATTGTCTTTTCCGCGATTACAGCTGACATTTGACCAGAGTAGTTCTGTTCGATTCCAACAAGAATTTTGGCGCCGGACAATCGTTGCTTGACAGTCTCTGTTGGGAACGGACTCATGAGCCGGATCTGGAGAAATTCTACCGCTATCCCGTCTTTCTCGAGCAACTTCATTGCATCTAGAATTGCTCCCTTTGTTGATCCCCAGCTGACTATTGTGACGTCTGCAGGCTTCTTGGACGACGGAAAGAAATTGATCTTCTCTGGTTCAGGGATCTCGTGCGCGGCTGTTTCCAGTTTGCTCATCCGCTTTGTCATCATCTTGACCCTGTTGTCTGGGTCTTCTTCGATGTGTCCCATCTCGTCGTGCTCGTCGCCTGTGTTCCAGAAGCGATAGCCTGGTTGGCCGAGGACAGCTCGGGGGGATACTCCGTCGTCAGTGAACGCAAATCGTAGGTATGGTTCTGTTCCACCATTTGCGTCTCGCGGACCTTCGATCAGCTTACCTCTCTGAATTGGAACGAGGTCGGCTTTAGGTGGAGGAATGGTCATGCTATTGTTTGCAAGTCCCTTGTCGATAAGATGAATGCCGGGCATCTGATAGCGCTCTGCGTAATTGAAAATACGGATAGCGTCGTAGAAGCTTTCTTCCAAGTCTCCGGAGCACAATACGATCCTTGGGAATTCCCCGTGAGCTGCGCTTAACACGAATTTCAGGTCGCCTTGCTCGTGTCTGGTTGGTTGTCCTGTAGCGGGTCCGCCTCTGGAATAGTGTGTGATAACGACCGGGACCTCGTTCATTCCCGCCCATCCTAGGCCTTCGACCATTAGTGAGAATCCTGGTCCGGATGTGGATGTTGCAGCTCTAGCTCCGGTCAACGCGGCTCCCGTCGCCATGGTTATTGCCGCGATCTCGTCCTCTGTTTGAGTGACAAGTATGGAACCCTTCTGCGGACCAGATCCGTCGAAGATGTCGAAGTTTCCATGAGATTCCAAAAACTCGCTTTCGTCAGCTGCGGGAGTAATCGGGTAGTAGGTCTGGACTCTACAGCCTCCGACTAGTTTTCCAAGGGCGACTGACTCGTTTCCCATGAGTAACAATCGCGGCTGGTTCTGGACCGGGTGAAGATCGAAGGAGAAGGGTTGTTTGATCTGCGTTTTGGCAGCGTCATATGCAAGTTTGGCGCCTATCTCGTTCATGTTGATGACTTTCTGTTTCCCTGAGAATGCTCGCTCGATGGACTTGTTGAGATAATTCTCGTCGAATCCAAGAATTGCGAACGACGCGGCGACTGAGAGAACGTTGACGATTCTTGATAGCTTGCTGAGTTGGTGTTCGCCTATTTGAGCCGCGGTTTTTGCGATGATATCGTTGTAGGGCATGGGGAATATGGTGATGTCTCTTTTCTTTGCTTCTTCGAGAATGCCGCTGACATTTGGTGGAAGGTTTTGTTTTTCGAGTCTTGACTTTATTCTCAGAACGACCGGTGTCTCGATCGTGTCGACCTTGTCTATCTCGACATTGGTGAGTGTTGGATCGTAGATTATCGCGCCGCCGGGAGCGACTTCCTCTGCATGTCGAATAAGAGTCTCGGCGTCGAAAGTGGCGAGAACGTTGACGTTGTTCACGTGCGATCTGATCCTGTCCCCGCTCACCCTGACCTCGAAGTAGCTGTGGGGTCCCTTAATGCTCGAGTAATACTCGCGGAGACCAAAGGTCCAAAGGCCTCCCAGAGCACAAGCACCAGCGAAGATGTTGGCTGAGGAATCGACTCCGCTGCCTTGAGGGCCGCCTGTCATCCAGGACAGGTCGTTCGTCTTGATCATTGCTCGACTCGTTTCCATCATTGTTCCAAACTGCTTGTTCCTACTAGAATATTTCTATGTGATCGTCTGGGAATCCGAGCTTCACTAGTTCTGCTCGTATGCGTACTCGATGGTCTCCCTGAAGCATAATCACACCTTCCTTCGCGGTTCCACCCGTTGCCAGTCTTTCTTTGAGCTTGTGGGCAACCTCAACCATAGATCGCCCAGTCTTGGGAAGACCTTGTACAACGGTGACGGGCTTGCCCCATCTCCGGAACTCTACTCTGACAGTAAGGTGTGTTTCGCTCTTATCGAGTTCCTTTAGCGCGCTGTCGAAATCGAATCCTTCACTCAATAGCGTCACTCAGGACGATTTGGGGCACTCATTAGTTCTTTTCGGCGATCTCTAAGAAACGAGTCAAGTAGGCTCCAAGAAGCAGTCGATACTCGTCGCGCGTCATACTTTCCTTCAGATTAATCATCAGATCCCGGAAGTAGGTAAATGCACCAGAGGCCTCGGACGGCATTTGGGAAAGGAATCGCTTGTTCGCCTCTACAGCGTTCTTGTTAGTGTCTTCGATGTGATGCCGGGTCATCTGGCCGATCGCTCGCGCGTTGTGAACGAGAATAGATGCGTTCATCCACCGGTCTCTTCTTTGATCGTCCGTCTCGAAGGGCAATTCTTTCACCCAGTCTTGCAGGAAACTAGTCATCTGGGCAGATTGGTAGAACTGGCTTTTCTTGAGAACCTTCATTGAAATGTCGTCCGCGTACAAATCCTGAATGTCGTTCAGAATATCATGAATCACTTTCTGCTGATAATCTGCTGAAATAGCTGGTGCGAATTTCGTTATCGCTTCCTCAATTATTTCTGCGTCGTGTGAGGGATGGTGGTTCTCCATCCTGTAGATATGGGACATCTCGTGGACCAACAGCCCCTCTAGCAATCCTGAATCGATGGATCCGCCTGAGACGACTATTCGGTAACCTTGGTCAAGCGGCATGCTATATCCCATGAACGGAAGTTTCGGATCGATTGCGACTTTGACATCGCTCTTGAGGCCATCGCCGGAGTCATTCATTAACTGGCTGGCCTTCGAGTAGGCTTGTTTTACAATGGAGCGTTTGTCCCGTTCACTCTTGGCACTAAGGGTTTCCGTAATGTTTGCGTTTTTTCTGTTTGACATTTTTTTTCTCCTAGATTCTGAGTAGATGGTCGATTGAGTAGATTCCGCCTAACGCTAATCTCAGGATGAGCGAGGGGATATCGGTTGATGCTCCGAAGAGTGTCTGTTTCATGTTTGTCTTGGGACGCGGTCTTTAT
>CAYRXJ010000024.1:0-13193 GCA_964428235.1 uncultured Candidatus Bathyarchaeia archaeon
CTCTGTCTGCTGCTCCCCATAGACGTTTACCCCCTCGGTCATCCCGAGAGTCCTCGGAATCTCCCGGACGATGCGGAGACTCAGATCAGCAAGAAGATCAACCAGTTTTCCTAGACTGCGATCCTCAGTCTCAAGGAGCTCGCGAAGCTTCCGGGCAGCCATGAAGAACTACTGGACCCTACTGAGCTACGCTCATCTCTAGAGCCTTGCCCACATCTCGGCCGTTGAAAATGATCTCTTTGAGAGCGGCTGCCATCTTGGCAGGGTCCTGGTGCTGCCAGACATTCCTTCCAACAGCAAGGCCTGCCGCGCCCGCATCCATAGCGCCCTTCACCTGGCCCAGAAAAGTCTCGTCCGTCGGCGCCTTGGGGCCGCCGGACATGAAGACCTTGATCACTCCCGCAGCTTTCACTGCCCAGCTGAAGGTCTCGGGTGTTCCAGAATATTTTATCTTCACGGCGTCAGCCCCGATTTCGAGACCAGCTCTAGCTGCGTACGAAACAATCTCGGGGCTCGTGTCGTTTTTCACCGCTTCCCCTCTAGGATAAATCCAGGCGATTGCAGGAATCCCTACTTCGTGAGCTTCTTCCTGGATCTCGCCGAACTCCTGCAACATCAAGCTTTCGTGAGCACTCCCCAGGTAGACAGTGTATCCGACGCCCTTCGCGCCTAAGCTGACCGCTTCTTCGACACTACAGACTTGCGTGGAAACCGGTTCACTCTTTGGAAGATTCGTCTTACCATTGAGCTTTACAATAAGAGGAACCTTGCCATCGTAATACTTCTCCGCTATTCCCTTGTGAAGAACGAGCCCGGTGAAATCGCCCTTTCTTGCAATGTCAATAACGTAATTTGGATCAATGTTCTGGTCGTTAAAATCTGCCGACGGCCCGTGCTCAAACCCTTGATCGTACGCGAGAAGAATACCCTTCCCGTTTTTCAAGAAACTGTTCATGTTCGCCTTCAAGGCTCTCAAGGCATCAAAATTCTAGAACTCCCACTTTAAACTAATCCCTTCACTCGGGCCGAAGAAGCCCAGGAAACCGTTATTGGACCGGAACATGACGCGCACCACCATGCCGAAACGCATCGTGATCATAGGCTGCGGAGTCTCAGGCACAACAGCAGCATTCCATGCTCGCAAAACCGATCGAAGAGCCCAGATCATCCTCCTGGGAGAAGAACGATTGCCCGAGTACTCGCGATGTGGCCTCCCTTACGCCTTCAGCCATATCGTCCCGAGTCTCGAGGCGCTTATAGGATACGACGAAAATTTCTACGAGCAAATCAACAGAATAGACCTTCACCTTGGATCCAGGGCAACCTGGATCAACACCCAGACCCAGACCATAGAATTCCTCAGAACAGAAGACAACTCACGCGAATCCCTCTCATACGACTCACTAGTCTTGACCACGGGAGCAAACCCGAGCACCCTACCTCTCCCAGGAACAGACCTCAAAGGAGTGTTTACCATTAGAACCATGAATGACATCCAGCGACTGACCGAACACCTATCAAACTACAACGCCAAGAAGGTCGCAATAATAGGCGCAGGACTAACAGGCTCCGAAATGACAGAGGCGCTACTCCAACAAGGAATCGCTGTGCTCGTCGCAGAAATTGTCCCCGAGATCCTCCCTGTAATACTGGACCCAGACATGGCTGCAATCATCCGAGCCCGCGCCGAGGAGCATGGGGTCGAGTACCACCTCAATTCTACCCCGCAAGAAATTCTTGGACGCGATGGCAGAGTATCGGGAATCAGAATATCCGACAAGACCTATGCCTCGGATGCTGTCGTCATCGCGGCGCGAGTGAGACCCAATACCCAATTGGGAAGAGAAGCTGGAATCGAGCTCGGAGAATCTGGAGGGATCAAGACAGACGATAGGATGGCAACGTCAGCACCGAACGTTTTCGCGGCAGGCGACTGCATCGAAACCTACGACCGAATAACACATCGCCACGTATTTTTCCAGCTCGCGACAACAGCAGTCAGACAAGCACTGGTGGCGGGAACAAACGCCGCCGGAGGAAACGCGAAATATCCAGGCTCAACCGGTGTGACCACGGTCAAGCTCTTCGGCCTCGAAGTAGCATCCTTCGGACCTACAACCGCGGCCTCAGAGAAAAATGGAATCCACCCGGCCACGGTTAGGGCAACGGGATCCACACGTTTGCCGTATTATCCAGGAGGGAAAGATCTCACCGTAAGACTCCTCGCAGACCCGAGCACCGGTCGATTGATTGGAGCCCAGCTAATAGGAGAGGAAGGCGCAACCCTTCGAGCAAACTTCGCCTCAATGGCCGGACACATGGGCTTGAGCGTTGAAGAGTTCGAACAGATCGAGACCTCCTATTCTCCACCGCTCGCTCCAGTCTGGGATCCGGTGACTATTGCGGCACAAGCGCTCGTTCGAAAACTACAGGTGTCCCGACAAGAACAACAGGCCCAAGCGGTTGTTGAAGACTAACCATGCGAGTCATCATATGCGATCCTATCCATGCAGACGGGCTGGCGATCCTTCGAAAAGCTGGCCTGCAAGTCGACGATCGTTCAGGTATAGACCAGGCGAAACTCTCGCAAGTCATTTCTGAGTATGATGCCGCGATAATCCGAGGGAGAACCAAGTTCGACTTAGGAACGATCAAACTGGCCAAGAATCTAAGGATCATTGGGAGAGCTGGTGTTGGCCTAGACAATGTCGACATCGAGGCTGCGAAGAATGCTGGGATCCAGGTCTGGAACACTCCCGGAGCTCCGTCAACGAGCGTCGCTGAACTGACCGTGGGACTGATGCTCTCCTTGCTGAGAAAAATTCCTTTGGTGGACCGTGAGATGAAGAGTGGCCACTGGATAAAGAACCAGGTCATGGGAGAAGAATTGCAAGGAAAGAAAGTCGGGGTAATTGGACGA
Source organism: uncultured Candidatus Bathyarchaeia archaeon (assembly GCA_964428235.1). Lineage (GTDB taxonomy): Archaea > Thermoproteota > Bathyarchaeia > 40CM-2-53-6 > 40CM-2-53-6 > 40CM-2-53-6. The sequence continues at coordinate 2,921 of CAYRXJ010000024.1, forward strand.
GCAGGAAGGATCGGGAACGAAGTCTCCAGGATTTTGACCGTCGGCTTTCAGGCCGAAGTACTAGGGTATGACGTGATCAAACCTCGCGGGGTACCAGGCTTAAGCTATGACTTCACGGAGTCGATCGACGAGCTATTGGAAAAGTCAGAAATCGTGACAATCCACGTTCCCTATACCCCTCAGACACATCATCTCTTGAACGGCGAAAGACTCGAGCGTATGCGAAAAGGGGCCTACCTGATCAACACCTCCAGAGGCGACATCGTCGAGGGTCCGAGACTTCTAGAACTACTGCAAAAGGAACATCTCGCCGGAGCCGCCTTAGACGTTTTCCACCTTGAACCCCCAGTTGACGACTGGGAGAAGGCGATGGTCACCCTTCCAAACGGTGTCACTGTAACAACCTGCCACATAGGGGCCCAAACCCAACAGGCGCAAAGGAAAGAAAGCGTCGAACTGGCTCAAAGACTTGTCTCAGAGACTCAAGAGAGCCGCGGGTGACTGGAGCCTCGGGAAGGGTGCATTATGCAAGACCTGAGAGATACAAAGTCCTGTTACTGGTTCCTGATCTCATGATCTCCTGATTCCTTCGTAATTCATGGGTAGATCCGATTGATCAAGCGTGGAAACGCGATCGCGTCTCGGATGTGATCTAGTCTGCAAACCCAAGCGACAACCCGTTCCAGACCGAGACCAAAACCCGAGTGTGTGACTGTCCCAAACTTTCTTAGATCGAGATACCACTCGTAGCTCTTCGGGTCTAGACCCTCCTCTCGAATTCTCGCGAGCAGGGCGTCATAGTCTTCCATGCGTTGACCGCCGCCCGTAATTTCTCCGTAACCCTCGGGGGCCAGACAGTCAACTGACAAGGTAATCTCTGGATTCGATGGATCGGGCATGTGATAGAACGCCTTCGCCTTCTTTGGGTAGTGGGTGACGAAGAATGGCCGGTCAAATTTTGCCGTCAAGAGTTTTTCTTGCTCGTATCCGAGATCGTCGCCCCATTTGATACCGGACTTTTCCTCGCCAATTATCTTGAAAGCCTGATCGTAAGTGATTCTCTCGAATGGCGGCTTGACTTTCGCTAGGTCCTCACTCTTTCGCCCAAACAAAGCTAGTTCAGTCTCGCACTTCTCGGAGAGTTGGGTTACAACATGGCCTAGCAATTGTTCCTCTACCCCGATGATGCAGTTCAGGTCGCACCAAGGAGCCTCCGCTTCCACATGCCAATATTCAGTCAGATGCCTCCTTGTTCGCGATTTCTCCGCCCTAAATGACGGGGCAACCGTGTAGATAGATCCGACGCTGGAGATTAGCGCCTCTGCGTAAAGCTGCCAGCTCTGAGTTAGGTACGCTTTCTGGTCAAAATACTTCACCTCGAACAGCGTGGCACCGCCCTCGACCGCCGCTGAGGTAAGCGTGGGAACATGGACCTCGAGGAAATCGTGTTTTGCAAACCATTCCCGGATAGCGGCGAGCACCACCGCTCGCACACGTAGAACAGACCGTAGTTTGTCGTCCCTGACAAACAAGTGCCTGTTATCAAGGAGGAACTCAGGGCCGTGGAACTGCTTCGCGATTGGAAACTCTTTCAAAGCATGGTGCTCCACTCTCCCGGCACCTACTTGGATCTCTCGACCGCCCGGAGCTCTTGGATCGGGAACTACACGTCCCTGGAGTTCGATCGTCGATTCTATCCTTGCCGCCTGAAACTCCTCAAAAACTCTATCGTCCACCTCGCCCTTCCGTAAGGTACATTGAATAACGCCAGTCCCATCCCGCAATTGGAGAAAAATTATCCCACCGCTAGAGCGCTTATTCTGAAGCCAGCCATGAACGCTAACGTCACTGTCATCTAGAGAGCCTCGGAGGATCTGTTTCAAGGCGACTAGTTTGTTCATGCCGACTCCAGACCCTTCGGGTCTGCGCCCTCTCGGATTATTTAAGAATCCGAACGTTGAAGGTCTCCCATCGGTATGTCAGACCTAAACGAAAGATCGACAAAGAAGCTCGCCGAACTCAAAGCCTACTTCGAAAAAAAAGTCGTCGAGGATGAAGAAGAGATCAGAACTCTAAGATCCTTCCTCGAAGTCATAGATACGCTGCTCACGGAGCGGAGTTATAGAAAAGTGGAGATTCCCAAGACCCATTCGGAATCCCCCTCCAAACAAGGACCGGTTCCTCAGAGTATCCGAACCATCAGCGGTGTTATACTTGCTGACATGCACGTCGATGGACCTGACCTCCGAGTGGTACCTGGCGAAGGAATGAAGTTTGATACCAACACTCCTCCATTTCGACCTTTTCTTCTAGGTAAAGTTCTCGAACCAATGCAGAAGAAGGATGAGGAAACGGTCAGAAAAGGCGGTTTGTCACCCGACCGTGTACTATCATTCGACGTGGACCAGCAAGGCAATCTACTCAAACAATTACGCGTCAAGAATTTCGGCGACGAGACTCGGTTAAGCGAGATAAAGAATGCAGTAAGGTGGACTTTTAGGAAGATGTACGAGAAGACTGTAGGCACTTAGCACGAAAAGCGAGACTATCCCCGTACTGTCCTATTCTGGAGATCATTTTGGGCGGTGCCCGCATAATCTACGCCATAGGTTGCACTAAGATAATCTCTGAGGGCCATCGCGGACCGCGCTTCGGAAATGAATCCCTGCTTGGGAAACTGAAAAGCTTGATTCTGACCGCATGACTGGCATCTTGCAATCACGCTGTCATAGATTGTGCCCTCGGACTGTCCGAAATCATGATCGACAGGTTCCAGCTGACCTGCACATTGACACTTTGTCTTCAAAATAGTCGCGTACGTCGCTTGAATCTCATGGAAGTGTCCTTCAGCCTCTTGGAGCAAGTGTCGCTTCAATTCGAGATATTGTGAATCGTTGTTCAATTGGGGCCTCTCACTCTCTATTCTGCGAAGGCCCCGCTCCAGCAGATATGCCATAGGATTCTCTGCGGCCATGAATTAACAACATTCGACTCCCTTCGAAAGAACAGTGTGGTACCTCGCCTGAACTCTTTCAGTTCTAGTCGAACAATTACGATAACAGATAAGCTCAATTTCACGGTCACCGGGTAAACCTTAAGAAATCCCGATCAAGTTTTGTCGCGAGATCAAAACTAGGTCAAATCAATGTCTGCACAAGGAACTCAAGGAGTACCCGTCATAATTCTGAAAGAAGGAACCGGACGATCGACAGGCAAGGAGGCTCAGCGGAACAACATTACCGCTGCAAAGATTGTTGCTGAAACGGTCAGATCAACCCTCGGGCCGAGGGGCATGGACAAGATGCTTGTCAGTACAATCGGGGACGTCACTATAACAAACGATGGTGCCACCATCATGAAAGAGCTCGACGTTCAGCATCCAGCGGCAAAGATGCTAGTTGAGGTTTCCAAGACGCAGGATAATGAGGTTGGAGACGGGACTACGACCGCAGTACTACTTTCCGGGGAACTGCTTGAGAAAGCGGAGAAGATGCTGGACAAGGATGTTCATCCCACAGTAATAGTCGATGGTTACAAGAAAGCGGCTGAGAAGGCTATCGAAATCCTGGATAAACTATCGATTCCGATTGCCGAGAAGGACGAGGCGATTCTAAAACAAGTTGCTATTACATCCATGTACAGCAAAGGGATAGCCATAGCAAAAGATCACTTCGCTGATATCTCAGTCAAGGCAGTCAAACAGATCGCTGAAAAATCTAGCGGAAGAGTGAAGGCCGATATTGATCTAATCAAGATTCTCAAGAAACACGGCAAAAGCCTAGAAGAGACGGAACTAGTCAAAGGCATAGTTATCGACAAAGAACTCGCTCACGCCCAAATGCCCAAGACCATAACAAACGCACGCGTTGCACTCTTGAACGCGAAGCTCGAAGTCGAGAAGACCGAGTTCGATGCGAAGATCAACATCAACAATCCAGATCAGATGCATCTCTTCATAGAAGAGGAGGAGAAAATGCTTGTCGACATGGTCTCCCAGATAGAAAAGACAGGAGCAAGTATTGTATTCAGCGAAAAAGGAATTGACGACGTCGCGCTACACTATCTAGCAAAGAAAGGAATTGGCGCTATCAAAAACGTTAGCAGCGGGGACCTTGAAAAACTCTCAAAAGCTACTGGCGCAAGAATTGTTGCGAGTGTGAAAGACCTCAGTAAAGACGCACTCGGAGACGCAAAGTCAATCGAAGAAGTGAAGATAGGCGAGGACAAGTTACTCTACATTCGAGACGCGAAGAACCCCAAGGCAGTTACAATCGTAATCAGGGGAGGAACTGAACATGTCGTCGATGAAGCCGACAGATCCCTCCATGACGCGCTGTGCGTGGTTCGAAACGCCGTAGAAGACGGGAAAATTGTGGCCGGAGGAGGGGCCCCTGAAGCCGAACTAGCAAAAAGACTTCGGGAATACGCTGTAAAAGTTGGAGGAAGAGAACAGCTCGCGATCGAAGCGTTCGCGGAATCGCTTGAGGCCGTGCCGACTACGCTAGCTGAGAATGCCGGATTCGACCCGATTGACGTGTTGGTCGAGCTTCGTTCAAAACACGAGCGAGCAGGAAGCCCGTGGTTTGGAATAGACGTCTTTACAGGCGACGTGAAAGACATGCGCAAACTAAACGTGCTCGAGCCATCACGGGTCAAGCAACAGGTCATTAAGTCAGCTTCAGAGGCGGCATCAATGATTCTGCGGATCGACGACGTTATCGCCTCGAAAGGGGTCGACAAAGGCGCTGGCGGTAAGGACTTCAAGCCACCACCCGGCGGCGACGACGACTTCTAGGCCTCTAACCTCAAACACACACATATTCAGAGTTCACGCAGGAGGCCACCCCTGAACGTGACGAATTAGCCTCCGGTGAGCTTCTTTCGGACATTATGTAGAATGTTCGGTGGAGTCCACACTGAAAAAACACGGACGTATCGAGGCGAGGCCGCCGCCTTCAGTGAGCTCGCACTACCAGACTGCGTGTACCCCTCGATGAACGAGTCCACGTATCCCTCGAGAGTCCGGTTGAAAGATAACCAGTAATGGCCCGAGTAAAACAGGAACTCGGCCACGTCCCAGGCGTAGTCGCCCCGGTATCGGGCTTGTTCCAAGTCGACCAAGGTGACATCTCCTCTTTTCTCTACGAGAAAGTTTTCCGGTTTTGTATCTCCCAGTGCTGCCTCAAGCTGGTGGGCCCCAGCCATTAGTTTCCCAGCTTGAAAGGCGGCTTCTTGTTCTCTCTGTCCTAATTGGGCTTGGCGGGTGATCCTTGGAAGTAAACTCGAGAGTTGATCGCCCGGTACAAACGAGAACAGAATGGTTCTAGTTTTTTGATCTGCTCCGATTATTGACGGGACTGGCAGTCCTCTGCGAAATAGCAAGTCGTTGAACGCGTACTCGGCTTCCATTCTCCTCTTTCCAGAAATCGAAAAGTGAACCGACCCTAATCCAAACAGGCTTAACGTGACCCATTTCAAGGAGACCCAGTTGGTGTACCGTTTTGCCACGAGTTTTTCGTTGTCGACTTTGATTAGAAAGACATCGTTAACGAAACTTCCAATGCGGCGTATTGAGACGCGTCCAGTAGGACGGTATCTTCTAACTATCTTTAGAACTGTGTCCATCTCTTCGGGCAATTGAGATCTCCATTAACGCGAATTGGTCAAGGTTGGGACCAGTCTTCCTAAATATCGTCTGGGAACTGCGGACTCCAATCTGACAGAATTGTCCGTAGATATAGGAAGATCCCACAACTTTAGGAATCTGGCGCTTTGCCTCGTCACCACTTTCGTGTTATTCCTAGTTGGATCCTCAACGGTATTGCTCATCCTATCATCGTCACCAATCAGAGTTCTGCCACGGAACATTACAATTGGTACTCTCACCCTTGCGCTTGGTGCTACATTGTCAGTCGTGGTTTCTCTTCTGGCAATCCCAATCGGATTCACTTACATGTATTTTTTCGGCGGAGTTCTTTCAACGAAAGCTATCAAGTTCTACCTCTTCGTAACAAGAGGGATCCATGTCATAGGCTCTAAGCACTCCGAACTTTCTAAGATCCAAAACTCGCACGGGGTTCGAATAAAGCTCCGGCGGCAGGCGATGTACTTTGGATTCATTCTTGCGGTCGTCTTACCCTTCGCAACTTACGAATCTAATCACAAAGACATACCACCAATTTCCCCCTTCCAGAGCACCACCAACATAGTGAGTTTGGTCGCGCAAGATTTTGTAGTTCTAACGATGACTGCATCTCTAATGGTTCCTATTATTGCCCTTGCCCTACCTTATTTTGGTGGGCTGAGACTTCGTAGCATCGATGTTGGACCATTCCACACCACTGTCCTATCAATGGTGATCGGGGCCTCAGGTGGCTTTTCATTGCTCTACGCGGCGCTCTCGCGTCCGATTCTGTACGTGCTTGCCTATCTCTTCTTCCTTCTTGTCGGAGTGTGTTGGTGCTTTGCAATCGGTTGCAACATAGCCGCCGACCCTGCAGTCAGGTACGTGGCGCGCATAGTTCTGACCGAGAAGGTGAACTCGAGAGTAGGCCCGTCGAAGATATGGCTTGAAAACCCTCCGGGAAAATTGAGAGAGATCTAGGACTGTTCTCGAAATACTATTTTTATAGATTGATAACTGCTTCTTCTCTCGGCCTACATGCAAAGAGTTCCCACGGGTATCAAGGGCCTGGATGAGCTGCTGGGCGGAGGATTCCCTGAGGGAAAATGCATTCTTGTTGTTGGAAGCCCTGGATCAGGCAAGACAACATTCGCCATTCAGTATCTTTACAGTGGTGCCCTTCAGGGACAGACGGGGCTCTATGTTACACTAGACGAGTATCCTGACGTTATCAAGCAAAACTTTCAGTCGTACGACTGGGACCTAGACAACGTCGAAAAGAAGGGCAGACTCTTCTTCTTGGACGCAAGCGGCCTTAGACGAACTCGCATCAAGAACAATGGACCTCACGCACTGTACCCCTCAGACTCATCAGGGGGACTGGGATTCACAGAAGTCTTGAAGACCCTAACAAAACTTGTCGAGGGCGAGAACGTCGAAAGGATCGCCTTAGATCCTATCACCTCTGTGATGTTGAGGTATGGTGAAGAATTGAAGAAGCGGAGAGCTACTGTGGAATTCTTCGACGCGCTCGCAGACACTGGTTGTACTTCATTGGTTACTAGTGAGTTGAAGACATCTCTTCTCGATAGAAGATTCCAACTCGAAGAATTTCTCTCACACGGAGTTGTGGTTCTCCACACTCTCATGCATCAGGGAAGTTTTGTTCGAGCAGTTCAGATTGAAAAAATGCGTGGCATTTCTCATGACACGCAGATTCGCCCCTATCAATTTGGAACATCCGGGATAGAGGTTTTCCCTCGAGACAAAGTATTCTAGGTCTTAGGCTTTCTCGAGTAAAAGATAATTCCTTTACCATCCTCTATGGCGAAAACGCTCCAGCCTTCTTGGTGTCGCCTCGCTCTCAACTTGGTAATCTTCAACCGTCGACGGCGGACTCCGCTCTCCTCGAACGCTTCCATTTGGACAACGCAATCCGACATGTCTTCCAATTGACGTTGAACCACGGGATCAACGCTTGGGCCCAAAGTGAAGACTGCCTTGCCACCCAATCCCTTCATCTTTCCACCAATGGCTTGTACGAATGAGACAATGCTATCCGGCTGGTTCTTCGAAGAAAGAGGCACTAACGAATCAAAGTATAGGCTGGCTCCCTTCGAGTGATCCGGAAGAGACGACGAGATTTTCATGCCAAAGGTTGTGAGGTCCCCTACCGAAGGAACCGAGAGTTTCTCGGTTGACTCCTGGCCAGCTTCGGAGGAATATCCGTCAACGAAGGTGAGCAGACCGCTTTGCTCGTAGCCTTTTGTGTCGAGTCCCATGGACTTCATCCCAGACCTTACGTTAGATGGAAAGTCACTGGTGGATACAAAGATGCATGGTCGTCCTCTCTTGAGGTCCTCAAACATTAGTTGCTCTGACAAAATGGACTTGCCAGACCCTGTGTTCCCTTCAATTGATACTGTCCCGCCGTCAAGTTCTCCACCAGTTAGGGTGTTGAAGTGGTCAAACGGGGTCAAGTAGCTCTTCCTCTTCTTCCTGCTGTAATAGACGACCCCGGCCACGGCAACTGCGCCAACAGCTCCAGTACCGTAGAGAAGTAAGTTGTAGGGAAATGGGATGTAGCCGGGCGGAACCAAGCCGAAGCTGACCACCCCATCCAGACCGAACGCATTCATTCCCGAAGAGTCGATGACATCGACCGATATCTGGTAAGTTCCTATCGTGGAATTCGCAGGATATTGCCAGCTTCCAAGATAGGTGTAGGGAGAACTTGCAGGATTGGGTTCGAGGGGGTCCATAGTGATATTAGTTCTGTCTCTAACTGGATTCGCATTTGGATCAATGATAGTCATGTTCACCCTACGAATGTCCAAGAATCCTAAAGCCGATCTTACGAACGCTCGGAATTGCAGAATGTTGTTTCCAGGACCTGGATTGATCAGGAAGTTAGCAGTATGACCTTGCACATCCGTTATTGAGACTGGATTGGGCAACGGCATGCTCATGTAACCTGTGAGAGGAAACTGCACGAAAGATGCGCGGTTTGCTGACCCCCAATACAGTGTCACATTGTCATTACTCGGCAGTCCGGTGACATTGAGACTGATTGCGACTGAGGTGCCAGTGATAAGTGGAAAGCCAATGTTGTAATTGAAGGTCACATTGTTGGGGCCACCCTGTGCGAGGGGCTGAGCTGGAACCGTTGACCCGTTGATCCATGGGTTTGAGGGATATTTGTAATCGAAACTCCCAACTATCGAGGGGGATCCTGAGCCTCTTGAGGTCCAGAGGATCCACAGAGAAAAACCGATGGAACCTGAAATGCTCATCTGGTCGAGAAGCGGAGCACCTAAACTGAAGCTGATTGGGTTCCGAGTGAAGTTCCTCGAATAGGGCACCCCTCCGGGCGGGAGAGCCGTGCTGAGGGTTCCTCCTTGTGAGGACGTTGCCAAGTAGAATTTTCTTGGAATGGGTGTGCTTGAGGCGTTTGCCTCTCGTGGAATCCAGATGAAGAGCCCTATGACCAGTAGCACGAGTAGGAGGATTGCGAAGGACTTACGCACTATTGTCTCGGGGTCTCTTCACGATAAGTGATTAAAAGTGTTCTTGAGCGTCAGGTTTGAGAAATCGGGGGTTTAGCGAAGGCAGCGATACCGGAGAGTCGTGCTCAACCTTTGCCGATTCGGAAGACCGAGGTCCCACAGTTCGGGCAGACACCCTTCACCGCAGCCTTTCCGTTCTTGAGCGTGACGTTCTGAGGGTTTTTGATCTCAATGTTTGCCTTGCACTTGACGCAGTATGCTTGTGGCATGTCTATTCAGCTAAGTGAGCCTCTCGGGCCCAGTAGTATTTGAAACTCACGTAGAACTCGGAAATACTCATGAGGAAGACCGGCAAAAAGGGGGATGAAATGAGCTATTTTGCACGGGAACGGTTAAATTTTTAGCCGAGCACTATTTTCAACTGGGTTTTGATTTGAAACAGGTACTATCGCCAGGAAAAGAGCGAATTTTCAACGCAGATGTTCTTAGGATGGAAGGGGTTCGTCTTCGCTTCGTGACTCGAGTGGGGTTTTGCGGTGTTCAATATCGTCTCACGAGGGTGTCGTGTGTCTCTCGCAACAGTCGCTGTGTGGAGTAGTTTAGAAGCTTCACGGACCACGTGCGTTCGAAGACATCGCGCATGCTTGCGTTCTTGATCTTGTCTCTATCGACCTGCCTGCTGGCTTCCATGAGACCTTTCGCCATTGCGGAGAAGGTCTCGAAGTTCGGTGGTTCTGCGCGCTCGCCTCTTGCCTCTGCACCCTTGCGGAGCTCGTTGTAGAATCGAAGGGCAGATTTCACAGACTTGCCGATCGCGAGATCAATCTTCTCGTCATAGTCAAATTGCATCTTCAGTCCACCGGCCAATAATGGCGTGAAGTCCGCGAGGAGTCGCTGAGCTTTGGACTCGGGTTCAACCTCACTCGAAACAGCTCGGAGTCAGATTGTTGTGATTACGGTCTTTATCGATGTTCCTGAAGCCCGTGCGTGCTCCAGAGCTTCAGGTGCGTCTCTGAGAGCGAATCTGTCGGTGATGAGACACTTGAGGTCTATTTGGCCACGATCCAGCAGATCGAGTGTTTGAGGAATGTCGGAGTCTAAGCAGGAATAGCTCGTGAAAATCGAAGTCTGCCTGTGGAAGGCG
>CAYRXJ010000025.1:0-10451 GCA_964428235.1 uncultured Candidatus Bathyarchaeia archaeon
ACGACCACGCCAACAACCACTACACAATACAGAGCAATATCCTGGAAACCTCAGTAGACCGTCCGGCCCCAAACCATACCTTTCACAGTTCTAGAGACAAGTTCGGCTCGTAGAGCTTATACGGGATTTCTCCCAGCGCAACTTTTCACACGATAGAATAGGGGGACAGCGCGTCGCAATACAAGTACACAGTACTCACCAACACGACAATCGGTGCGTTCATGTCCCAGCTGGACGGCAACATCGTACTGATAGCCCTACCCACAATAACACGATCCCTCCACGCCAGCGCGTTCGAAGCGCTCTGGGTCCTGATGGGCTACATTCTCATGACGGCGGTCCTGTTGCTCCTATTTGGACGGCTGGCCGACATGTACGGCAAAGTCCGCCTCTACAACCTCGGCTTTCTGATCTTTACTATAGGCTCAGGTCTCTGCAGTCTCGCGCTCAGCGGTTCGATGCTAGTCTTCTTCCGACTTGTCCAGGGAGTCGGAGCGGCGCTCATATGGGCGAACAACGCGGCCATTCTCACAGACGCTTTTCCCCCGACAGAGAGAGGCCGTGCTATCGGGGTCAATCTTGTTGCAGGAATCAGCGGATCAATCATCGGCCTTATACTTGGAGGCGTCCTAGCAGCAGATCTAGGCTGGCAATCGATTTTCTGGATAAACCTGCCAATAGGAGCCTTCGCGACCTTCTGGGCCTACAAGAAACTCCGGGAGCTAGGAACGGTCAAGCATGAAAGAATCGATCTCCCAGGAAACATCCTGTTCGCTGGAGGGCTCTCAATATTCCTAGTAGGGCTGACGCTGGGAGCTCTCTCCGGCTACACGTTACTGGATGTATTGGGGATGATTGCCGGGTTGATTGGGCTTGCAGGGTTCGGATACGTCGAGCTGAGAACAAAGGCCCCGCTAATGGATCTTACACTCTTCAAGATCAGACCCTTCACCGCCGGAATACTCAGTAACTTCCTAGCCTCAATCTCCAGAGCCGGAATATCCCTCGTCCTAACAATATTCTTCCAGGGAGCACTCCTCGAGGACGCGTTGACCGCTGGGATCAGCCTCATACTCTTCGCAGTTGCTTTTGTAACAGTCGGACCCCTCAGCGGCTATTTATCAGACCGTTATGGCGCACGCGGATTCACGACAGGCGGCTTGTTGATCTCGGCCGCTGCCATGTTTGGATTCGCGGTCGTCCCAGGAAACGCGCCGTACTCGACATTCGCATCTTTAATGGCTATCAGTGGAATCGGAGGCGGAATGTTCGTCGCGCCCAACATCAGCTCGATCATGAACGCGACCCCGGTAACACGGAGAGGAGTCGCCTCCGGAATGTCGGCCACCCTTGTGACTACCGGATCCCTACTGAGCCTCTCAATGTCGTTTGTAGTCTTGGCTACGAAGATCAATCAAAGTGTCTTACAACTGGTGTTCGCTGGGGAAGTTCCACCTGGATCAGCAAACAACATCGCCCTGTTCATCGATCCAATGCACACAATATTCTTGATAATGGGAATCATGAGCCTTGTTGCAGTGATCCCTTCAGCACTGAGAGGACACAAGTTCGTGGGGGCCCCCGCGATTACTCCTCAAGTAGAGCCGGTGGCATAAGACTGTCAACAATTAATTATCCGATGCGGAGGATTCCATCCCCATGGTTCTAGTCGCGAAAGACATCGTCGAAAAAGAATTCCTCTCGCTTTCCAAGGAAACAACCGCGCTCGAAGCAGCACACCAAATGAAAGCAAAGAGACACGGCTATGCCATAATCGCATCCCGCACCGGAAGCCCGGAAGGAATAGTCACAGAGTGGGACTATCTCTCCAAGATCATCGCCGAAGGAAAGGACCCGGCACAAGTTAAACTCGGTGATATCATGACCCATGATCTAGTCTCTGTCGACGCCAACCTCGGACTTGACCAGGTCTCCCAGTTGATGGCACAGAAGGGCGTCCGGAGAATTATGGTAATGAAAGATCAGAAGGTTATCGGCGTCATCACAGCAGCCATAATGCTGTCGCGGTTGAAGGAGTATGTGGACAAGGTCTCATCCACAATCGCCCGTCTCCAGTCTCCCATGATGTAGAAACTCTCGCCTCACGCTCACGCTGAAGCAACGTTTAACACGCAATTTCGACCATTTCTATCCTGTTCCTGTCCATGGATCGGGCGTCCGAGTTCAACGGGTATTCAGAACTGGCAGAGGAGATTCTGCGCCTCAAAGACGAGCGAAACGCGGTCATACTCGCCCACAACTACCAGGTCCCCGAGGTTCAGGATATCGCGGACTTTGTAGGAGACTCTCTTGGCCTCTCCCAGGCAGCGGCCAAGACTCCTGCGGACGTGATAGTCTTTTGCGGGGTCCATTTCATGGCCGAGACAGCCTCCATCATCTCGCCCTCGAAAAAGGTCCTACTACCAGACTTAGGCGCGGGTTGCTCGCTAGCAGCTACAATCGACGGCCAGAAACTGATAGCCTGGAAGAAAGAACATCCAAATGCCGTGGTGGTTTCGTACATCAATACGACCGCGGAGGTCAAGGCCCAGAGCGACTATGTTTGCACCTCAGGCAACGCGGTAAAAGTCGTCAACAACGTTCCCCGAGACCGAGAGATCCTGTTTCTCCCTGACCTCTTTCTAGGAGCCTATGTGAAAGAGAAGACTGGACGCCAGATGGAGATATGGCCCGGCGAGTGCCACGTCCATGCCGGAATCACCCCTGATATTGTCAACAACAAGCTCTCGCAGAACCCTGACGCTGAATTCCTGATACACCCCGAATGCGGTTGCGTCACACAATTCCTCTACTCGGCCGCGAAAGGAGACTACAACCTACCAATGGTGAACGTTGCCTCGACAGAGGGAATGATACGCCGCGCGCGAGAATCAGACGCTGACAAGTTCATCGTCGCAACCGAGACCGGAATTCTTCACCGAATGAAGAAGGAGAACCCTGACAAGACTTTCCTTCCGCTCAAGGAGGATGCTGTATGCCAATACATGAAAACCATCACACTCGAGAAGGTTGCGAACTCGATGAGAAACATGGTCTACGAGGTCAGGGTCCCGGACGAGATCGCAGGAAGAGCCCGGCTAGCAATTAACCGTATGCTAGAGCTCGCCTAGAACATCTCTCAAGTTTTCTACCGAGTGGTATTCTACTGCTAGACGCGGACACTAATGGCCTGTCCCTCGTTAGGAATAATGTATGTTCGGAAGTGTTTGTCCCGGACAAGTTTCATCAGATAGGATTCGATGTATTTTTTCCCGCGCATTCTTCCGCCCCAGCCTCCTAGAAGCGGGTTGAGATTTGCCGTCAGAATGACGCTTCCAGGACGCGTTATTCGACTGAGATGCTTGATGTACAATGGGTACTCTTCCCAGTCCCCATCCAAGAAGATCAGGTCGTATCGGCGTTTCAATCGAGGGAGTATTGTTTTTCCACGTCCCTGCAGGACCGATATTCTCTTTGACAGTCCCCTTTCCCGGAAAGCCTCCTCTGCAAGAGCCGCATGTCCCGGGTCACCCTCAATCGTGTCCACGTGAGATCCCGGTCCAGTTGCGGTAGCCATTACACTCGTGGTGTACCCATGACCACAGCCCACCTCCAGTATACGTCGAGCATGTGTTAAGCTGGTGAGAACGGGCCATAACGGAGATTCGAGGGGGTCGCTCGGAAACAATTCGCAGTCCGGTCCGTGCTTCCTCCTGTGCTCATTAGATAACTGGTAAAGGTCAATGTGAACGGTATGCCGGCCACCATAGATCTTCGAAAGCAGTTTCTCAACCTTCTTGTTCATGATCCCTGTCTCAGGGACATGAGAGCATTACCAGCTGAAAAAGTGGTTTGTGAGATAGAGAAAAATGGCCAACCCGATAGAAGAATTTCTCTCCAGCTATCCCGATGGAATAAGAGCGATAATCAAGGAACTTCGCAACCTAGTCAGGGGAGCGATGCATGGAGCGCACGAATTCCTCTACTATGACGCAGTGAACTACTCAGTGGACGACTCCCCGACGGGCCGCGTTTGCTACATTTCCCCCGCGGAATCTGCGGTCACGATCGGATTCTTGTTTGGGACCGCCTTGAATGACCCACACCACCTTCTCCAGGGAAGCGGAAAGCACGCGCGTCATGTCAGAATCAAATCAGTTGCCGAGGCGAAGAACCCTGCTCTCAGGGAGCTTGCAAAGTCAGCGTGGAACCGTGGACCTGTTCAGGTCGCAAAGACGAGTTGACTCTAAGAATCGGAGACCCTGAAAGGGGAAAGCTCCGACTATCCGCACGCCCGAGATTTTCCGTAACCTCTATTCAGATAGTAATGTACCAGTCGTTTCAATTCCCACTGCAGATCAGCAGTGCCATTCCAAGCCGGTAAAGCTCCAAGTGTCAGTTGCAAAGAAAACACTCGCGATAATCATCTCGGTAACAATCGTCGGCATTCTGCTCTACGGGGTATTCGCATGGAGCAATAGTGTCGCCGGCGGGAACCGTGGACAGGATGCGGGTCTCGCCTCTATAGAATCCAGAACATTTGTCACTCTAGCAGTCATTGGGGGTTCTGCCTTCATCACCGGCTTCGGTCTGAGGGACGTTATCGGGCGTGCAGTGGCCACTAGAAATCGCAACCGGATGAAATCACAGGGGTCGGCATCGCACTGATTCCGACACGACAGAAAACATCGCTGTCAGAGTATACAACACCGTTCTTCCTAATCACGGGTGCCATGGTCGTGGTGATTCTCTTGGAGTTCAGGCACTCGATAGCTGGGCTTTTCACGGGTCTCAAGGGTGGATCTCAAGCTGGTCTCCTCCTAGCTTACTCTGGCTCCTTGACACTGGTCGCAGCCCAGTTCTACACGATCGTGAAACGCAGCGCATGGATTGGTTTCATCAAGAGAGTCGGTGGCGTCCGACCTTGGCTGTCCATACACATCGCTCTGAGCTTTCTCGGTCTCATAGCCGTAATGGCCCACGCGGGCTTTCCGTACCGTTTCAACTCTCAAGATCTTCTCGACCACGGTCTAGCCGGGCTCACAACCTGGCTCCTAATCGCTTCCGCGCTCAGCGGGGTCTTCGGTCGATACTTCTACAAGCGATTGCCCGCGATGAAGCGGGTCTTCGGCTACTGGAAGCCTTCCCATCTCTTGATTACAGGCTTGTTATTTGGCGCCGCGATAATTCACATGCTAACAGCCTTCGGCAACTAGGATCTAGAGAAATCCTCGATAACCTGTGCTATCCACTTGCTTCCCTGAATGAAAGCGTCAATTCTCTGGTTCTCGTTCGGTGCGTGAGTGTTGCTCTTAGGATGGTTACAGCCTATCGCAACTGTCGGAAGTCCCAGTGTACTTGTGAAATAATGCATGGGACCCGAGGCCGCTGAAGTGACTAGAACAACAGGTTCCTTGTGAAACACTTCTCTCCCGGCCTTGGCGGCGATCTTCGCGATAGGCGCATCGATAGGCGTTCGAGCGGCAGGATTCTCAGCTTGAATGTCAACTTCTACATCTGAGAAACCGTGTAGTGCGAGGTGTCGCCTGAGTTTCTCAGCGAGCTTCAGCGGGTCCTGGTTCGGTACGAGGCGGAAATCCATCTTTGCATGCGCCACAGAAGGAAGAACCGTCTTGTGACCCGGTCCCGTGTAACCTGACCATATCCCGGCGATGTTTGCGGTCGGGTTTCCATAGAACGCTTTCTTGAATTCAAAACCAGTAAGGCCGAAAAGGAAGTTCTTGACGCCAAGCTCATCCCGAATGCTGTGCTCCTCAAGAGGCATAGCCCTGATCACTTCGAGTTCTTCATGGGTGAATGGTTTGACATCATCATACCAACCCTCCACTAGGATTCGTCCATCCTCGTCTTGCAGAGTCTCTAGCATACGAACGAGACGCCATGCAGGGTTCTGAACGACCGCGGCTCGAGCAGAGTGCGAATCTCGCATCGCGGTCTGGACTTTGAACTCCACGTACAGCATCCCTTTCAACCCCAAGGTCACTAGCGGTCTATCATCATATTCGAGTCCGCCGAACTCCCAGATGGCTCCGTCCCCCGCGAGTCTGGACTTGTAGCTGGTTATGAACTCGGAAAAACTTGGACTACCGATCTCTTCCTGTCCCTCGATTACCCATTTGATCTTGCAAGGGACATCTCCGGCCGTTTTCAAGAACGCGTTGATCGCCATCAAACGCGATACGATGTTTCCCTTGTTGTCGCTCGCTCCACGGGCCCAGATCCTACCGTCTTCGATGACCGCTGAAAAGGGCGGACTCTTCCACAGTTCAATAGGCTCAACGGGTTGAACATCGTAGTGATTGTAAATGATCAGTGTCTTTCGCCCGGTCTTCGAAGCTAGTTCAGCATAGACGACAGGGGAACCCTTGGTCGGTGAGAATTTCTCAACTGTGAAGCCGAGCTCTTTGAGAAAGCCCACGACTAGATCTGCGGTCTCGTTTAGTCCCAGATTCTGGGCTGAAACGCTGGGCTGGCGACAAAGCTGTTGGAGTTTCTCGACAAAACTATTGCTGGTCTTATCGATCTCGCTGAATACCTCATAGTTCTGAGAGTGCAGTGTCTCGCTAGGAGCCTTAGACACACATGATCAACGCACCTGAAGCTGGATAGAACGGGATATCAACAATTCTCTCGTTCTTAGGCCTATGGAGAAAAGAGTGAATTGAAGAAGACAGGGCGCGACTTGCTAGACCGAAATGCGACGAGGGAATCGCTTTGACGATCGAGCTCTCGCCTTAGCCATCTCTTGTTCTCTGGTTCGCGGCGCGGCGCTCGTTCCAAGGTTCCGCAGGAGCACCGTGGAGATCTGGGCGATCTCGTTGACAGCCATCATGAATGGCATCTCATTCGTCTTTGACGGTGTTCTGAAGCCACTTATCTTCCGAACGAACTGGAGCGATGCATCTCGGATCTCATCATTTGTTGCTGGAGGATTAAAGTTGAACAGGGGTCGAATGTTTCTGCACACAGCTAGTCCGGGTCAAGTCTGTTGGCGGTCATTACTTAGTTTTCCTGCCTCGTGTGGATCGTGTTGTGTGATTGGAGGGGTTGTTTCAAGAAAGACGAGATCATCATTTCGCTAGGCTCTGGCTGAGGGTCGTGGCCGGCTCGAATAGCTCACAGAGTCTCTCACTTCCACACCCGCTTATTACTAGTCGTTCCTTACCATCGTTGAGTAACTTCTGGGTCCAGTTGACATCTCCACCATCGACAAGCTCGTACTCCCGAGAATTAGGTGGAGTTGCGTATATCTTGAAACACAATTCTCCGTAGTATCCTCTGCCCTGTTTTCGCCCTTGATCAACTTCGATCTTCTCTTCCCTGAAGCTCGATTGAAGATTTTCGACAACATGTTGGACAGTTGGGCGAACATCCGCATAGCCGAAATCGGAAATCGTAACACGCATGTCCGCCTTGGGTCCAATGTACTCCCTAAGGGCCGATAGATAGAATCCAATTTGAGCAAGGAGAGATTCACTTTGAAAGCGGAGACTTCCTGAATCACGGCCACCGCTGCAAAGAGTCAGCGCTCTAAAGTGCTGCCGGACACCTGGGCCGACACCGAATTTCTGGCCTCTCAAAAGACGGTGACTCGAAGCGAGGTGTACCCGAACCGTCTTGCCAGATGCGATGGCTAGTTGCTTTTGCCGTCGCAATGCACACTCGAGGGCGAGAACGTTTGTGGAATCTGCGACAACTTCAGTATTGCGAATCGTTGTTATTGTCCAGTCTTGGCTCAATTGAGCCAGTCCGGACACGGTTCCTAAAGGGCAGACAGGTGAGAGCTCGATTTTCTGAAAGTCTTTCGGAAGACATGAGAACGCGATGCGGTCCCAGGTAAGAAGATGGTTTGGGTTTGCGGTCGAAGGGCGCGTGAACCGGTTAGCTTCGTAGTCTTCAAGCACTGCTCTAGCCCGGCGCTTCTTAGCTCGGATAGAATAGACCTCGAGGAGCAATGATTGGAGGTCGGTCGGGGGAAGACGGTTTGCGAGAATTTCAACGAGGCCCGGAACGCCCGAGCTTCTCTCTATTCTCTTTAGAATTGAACTCTTCTTGTCAGAGCTATTAGCTCGGTCCCGTAACGACTTTGGCATTGACTCAGCACTGCTCTATTCATTCAATAACTATTGACATTATGGACTCGAGCCGTGATAAGATAGGATCCGGCTCTGAAAACGGCCGATTTACCGACTAATCTGTTTACGACGGTTTTCGTATCGACCTTCCATGGAAACCATTTTGTTATCTGGTCCTCTCTGGCAAAAACGCCGGCATCAATAGTTCTGAGGTATAGATTCGACAGCGCGTCTTCTAATGATGGACTTTCGCGCTGAGTCTTCTTATCGGTCCGTATCTCCCATGTTTGCCAGATGTTTGCGTGAAGGTGTGTCTCTGGATTTGGATCCTCAAAGCCGATTATCACCGAGAAGGCTTCAAGATTCGCTAATGCTCGATGATACTTCGAGTTGTTCTTCTTCCCCTCAAGCTTCAATTTCTCTCTCAGCCGATCTGTCCGAATGGCTTTCTCGTCACTGATGGTCTCGAAGATTCGTCTCTCGAGCTTGGAGAGTATCTTCCCTTCTCGTAGAAGGTCCCTTTGCTGTTTCACAATGGGACTGAGGACTGGCCAGAGCCTATCAGAGATGAGGGTCTTTGTGCCCCTGAACATCCTGTTGACTAGAACATCCGGTCTGGACTCGATTTCGCGAGAAACTTTCGAAATTGGTTGACCAGAGATCTTGAGGTCCCACCAGTCGTTCCATCCTGCAAATCCCTTCTTCGAGGGTTTCCACTGTCGTCCTAGAATCGCGCTGATGAGACTTGGGAGTTCGTTTCCTCCGAAGAACGAGACAATTTCTTTCTCGTGAATGAACCTGTAGATATCATTGATAGTCTTGAGTCGGAAGCTCGCTTTCCAGCGGTGCTCTTTGGCTCGGAGCGCGTCTGCGACTTTTAGGAGTTGCTTGGAGCTAGACATGCGCTGCCAGGCATAGTGTGGCTAGTATGGTTGTTTAAGCGCTCTCGAGCTGGGAAGAACTCACAGGGTTGTTAGGAGGAGGAATATGTTGAGACTAATGATGAGCCCGGCTGATAATATTCCAAGTATCGTCGTGATGTTTCTGTTGACAAATTCTCCCATCAACCCCCTCCTCCTAGTATAGATGATTAGGGGTATCATGGGTAGTGGTATCATCAGGCTGAGGATTACTTGGCTGTAGACGAGCAAGGAGAGAGGGTTGAGCCCGATGTATATCGCGAGAGTCGTGGGGAATACGTTGATCACTCTTGTGACAAGGCGTCGGATGTACTTGTTCACGTGAGTGCCTAGCAGTCCGTCCATTATCGATTGGCCGGCAAGTGTACCTGTTGTTGAGGATGCTAGACCAGAGGCTAGTAGAGTTATTGCGAAAACCACCGCGGCAAGATAGCCATAGAGGGGTTTCAGTACTGAATAGGCCTGGTTGATTGTTGAAACGCCACTGTAAGTTGGATAGAACGCTGCGGCTGCTGAGACGAGTATTGCGACATTCACGAGACTTGCGATAGTGAGGGTGAAGATGACTTCTCTGAGATGGAGTCTACGGTGCATTCTCTTCTCTTCGAGAGACCCTGTGGTCAGTTTGTTCTTTGTGAGCCACGAATGAACGAACAATGCGTGGGGCATAACAGTCGCCCCAACAATTCCAACGACTAGGAGGGCTGTCTGACTAGAGAGGTTTACGGCGACGGAATGGTATGCGATGTTCGATAGGTTCGGTTGGATAATGATGACTTGGTAGAGAAAGCCGATGCTGATTACCGAGACGAATAGCATGAAGAAATACTCGATTATTCGAAAGCGTTCGTGGGTCAGAGCGAGAAGAATAACAACATCCAGGGCTCCGAATATTGCTGCGTAGAGGAGAGGGATGTTAAAGAGGAGATTTAGTGCGATCACTGTTCCTAGGTACTCTGCTAGATCAGTTGCTGCTGCGGCGGCTTCTGAGGCGAGCCAGTAGGGAACTGTGAACTTCCTTGTTCCAAGAGATGCTCTGATGAGTTCAGCGAGACTCTTGCCTGTTGCGATTCCCAGCTTGCCCGAGAGGTATTGCAGGATCATGGCCATGAGATTCGCTAGCCATACTGTCCACAGGAGGTCGTAGGCGAATGAGGCGCCGCTTTGGATATCCGTTCCATAGTTTCCTGGGTCCATGTAGGCCATGCTGACGATGAGTGATGGGCCGAGGTATACGAAGAGGCTGCGAAGAGAGAGTCGTCGGATCGCGAACTTGGTTATTTCCTCGGGAGGCTTTAGGACTCTGTTGGCTGCGGCTCGTAGTCTGGAGCCGACTTCTGTTGCACCCAAGGAAACAGTACGACCGAATGAAGGATGTTTGATTGACTATATAAAGTTCGAGTGACCTAACAAAGTTTGGTAACACTAAGTGAAA
>CAYRXJ010000025.1:10551-13190 GCA_964428235.1 uncultured Candidatus Bathyarchaeia archaeon
AGTTCTTTTCCATCCTCGAACCTATTCACCAAGTCGCCTTTGGCGTGAAGTACTATTGTTGGAACGGACACTTTGGAGAGTTGGTCGAGCACGTCTATCTGGGCGAATTCGACAAGGAAGCGTACTGCGTTTTCAGGTGATGTGGATTTTCTTTGCAACTCGTTAAACCATTGTGCTTGCTCGGCAGACCCACCAGGGATAAACTGTGACGTGAAGAGTTGCCGGTACGCTTGGTTTTCTCTTCCCCATCCAGCCTGCGTTAGTGTGAGCCAAGCCATCGCCTCTTGCTGTTCAGCGGGCGAAGTGTGGATTTTCAACCAGCCGAGAGCACTAGCACCGTATAGAATGAGATGGCTCACTCTCTCCGGATGACGAACTGCGTATGCGATGCTGACAGCTCCTCCTTGAGATATTCCTAGTAAAGCGAACTCATCCAGGCCAGCAGTGTCCACAACTGATTCTAGATCATGAACCCAGTCCTCAAAACTAGAGCTACCTACTTCTCGATCAGAGAGGCCGCATCCCCGGTCATCATACCGCAAGTACTGGTGGTACTTAGATAGCTCCCGAGTCCAGTGACGGAAGATCGGGCTCTCAAGGTCAAACTGCAAATGCCCGAGCCAGTTAGCAGCCTTGACAAGCGGTGGCCCACGGCCAAGCAAAGAATACGCAAGTTTGACACCATCTCGCGTTGTGCTAAAATGGATCTTCTGGTCCAAGAGTGTCTCAGGCTATTTCATTGGTCGAAGTTCAAGGCTCATATCGATTGACTTTGATGAATGAGTAATGGCTCCGACAGAAATTACGTCCACCCCTGGAATGGCATAGCTCGCAAGATTCTCCTTCGTGACCCCTCCGGAAACTTCGATCATAATCTGGCCTCGAATCTTCTTCTGTGCAAGCAAGTTCAGGGATTTCTTGACATCTTGCGGGGACATGTTGTCCAGTAGGATAATGTCCGCTCCTGCAACGGCCGCCTCGACTGCTTGGCCTGGGGTAGTCGTCTCTACCTCGATCTTCTTTGTGAAGCTCACCTTTCTCTTTGCTTTCTGAACGGATTTGGTTATGGATCCGGAAAGCGCCAAGTGATTGTCTTTGATCAAGACCGCGTCGTCAAGTCTCATCCTGTGAGTGTCTCCGCCACCCAGTTCCACCGCTCTCTTTTCGAAATACCTAAGGCCGGGAAGGGTCTTCCGGGTACACGCTATCCTGGCTGTGCTTCCATTCTTCTTGACGATCGCTACCAGTTCTGCAGTTGCTGTTGCAATTCCTGACATATGGCATAACAGGTTCAATAGCGTCCGTTCTAGCTTGAGAAGGGCATTTCCAGGCCCTGTGACTTCTAGGACCTTCGTTCCTGGCTTGACCGCTTGTCCGTCCTTCACCAACGGTTTTCCAGTACAACAGAGCGTATTGAGAAAGACGAGTGATTCGGACAGTCCGGCGACAACTGCCCTCTCTTTGCAGACAACAGTTCCGATTGCAGCGATGCTTGGATCAACTAGGGCGTCGGTTGTTATATCCCCGTGACCGATATCTTCATCCAGAAATCCCTCGAGGATCTTCTCAATCAACTTTCTTTCCAAACCCATGAGACTAAGCTTCAGTCTCGAGTTCTCCGCGGTGTACTTCGTGGCCGCACGAACCTAGAAAAATATCCATCCCGTCTGGGATCGCGTCGCTCCGATAAGGGCTTACATGCACGAACACCCTCTCGCGATGATCGATTGGACATTGAGCCTTGATCAGGTTCCTGGCCTTAGCTCGCGGCTGTTGTCTGGCAACAGGGTCCAGTCGATTCGATAGTTTCTCGATCTTCATGCCTAAGAGTCCAGCGTACAGTCCGCCTACGCAGAAGATCCCACTTCCTGCCGCAAGGCCGATTACTCCAGTAAGGCCCAGGGCATCGCTGGAGGTCATTATGAAGTAGAGAGCCCCTACCGGCGCTAGGATGGCCACTCCGATAATGATCTTGCCAGTGATGGAGAGGAAGCCCATTTCCCATTGCACCTAGGTGCGATATCTTTGGACAGATCTGTTCGATCTTATCGCTTCTTTTTAGAGTCTCTTTCGTTTACGGCCTTCTCAACATGTTCGATGATTGTCTTCAATGGAGTTCCAGGTCCGAAATTGCCCGTGATTCCCTGCTTCTCTAGCATCGGCTTGTCATCGTCGGGAATGATTCCGCCTCCAACCAGTAGTATGTCGTCGCCGCCTCTTTCTCGAATCAGTCTTGCCACCTTGGGGAAAGCGGTCATGTGGGCGCCGTTGAGCAAGCACATCGCCACAACATCAACGTCTTCGTCGATCGCCATTTGTGCTACTTGCTCAGGAGTCGCCAAGAACCCCGTGTAGATGACTTCCATACCGGCGTCCCGGAAAGCTCGTGTCAAGACTAGGGCTCCTCGATCGTGGCCGTCCAGTCCAGGCTTGGCAACAAGAATTCTGATATGTTTTGTTGCCTTGGAGGATGTTTTCTTCTGGGAGGGCATCAGTCCATTCTAATCTCCCGGAAGCGATTCTTTTCGCTAATAAGGGCTAGTGGAATCGGTTAGGTGTAGAGTTCTTCGTATCGCTTGTATTTCCAAAAGGATACAGACGCTACGCATCCAATAAAGAATATCCCGATAATGACTAAA